>CAMPIL010000124.1 GCA_946886375.1 uncultured Phycisphaerales bacterium | reverse complement strand
GACAAACCCGCCGGCAGGCCACGAGAACTTTCCCGGATTCGCGCCATCCAACAGGAAGATATGACCGACCAGATTCACCAAGCCAAGTCCGCAATGCGCAAGAATATCCGCGCCGCTCTTGCCGCAATGACCGAAGAACAGCGACATGAGGCGTCGGTCAGCGCGTGCACGCGGCTGATCGGCCTTGACGCGTTTACCAGTGCGCAGGTCGTCATGCTTTACATGCCCATGGCGAACGAAGTGGATTTGACCTCCGCCGCGGTGCGCTGCTTCCGCAGGGGCCAGACCGTGTGCGTGCCGCGCGTAGACTGGAAACGGGATGAGATCGAGCCCGTGGAAGTGATGTCGCTGGATGATCACATCATGGATTGCGATGAGCATGGCGTGCGCGTGCCAAAGCACTGCAGCCCGGTCATCCTCAGCAGCATTGACGCAATCGTCGTGCCGGGGCTGGCGTTTGATTCGCAGGGCAATCGGCTGGGGCGCGGCGGCGGGCATTACGACCGTTTCCTGGCGAAGATCAAGCCCACGGTGACGACGATCGGCTTGGTCTTCGATCAGCAGATTGTGGATAACGTGCCGACGAAGCCCCACGACCGCGCGGTTGACATCGTGGTGACTGATCGCCGCGTCACTCAGGCACGCGCTTCCCGCACGCAGGCGTGATCCGGCGGACGATTCGCGTTGGGGAAAGCGTTTTTCACAGAAACTGGCCTGCAAATGGCGATGACGAGAGTGGCCGCGCGGTTATCATGCCGCCTTGCCCACCTGCGCTTGAATTGAACCCAGTTTCGCCCGTTGAGAATCCGCCATGCTTCCCAGCCAGACCGCACGTCCGAGCAGTTCCCGCAGCCACATGTACCGCCGCCCGCGCAAGCGCCGACTGCCCATCGTGCTGGGCATGTTGACGATTGTCATCGGCGGCGGCGTGGTGTTCAAATGGTGGACCGGCAAGGGTGACCCTGCCCCGGCCGAGGGAGCCATGCCTGCGGTGAACCCCACGGTGGTGGCCCCGCCGCCCGCCAAGTCCACGACGTCGGCGACCAATAGTGCGGCACTCGATACCAAGGCATGGTCAACGCCAAACCTGGCATCCAAGCCGAACCCGCCGGTTGTCGCGCGCGAGACCCCCAAGCCGGTAGAGAAAATCAGCATGGGCGCGGCCGTGCCCTCCACCGCGTCGAGCAATATGCCGGCCGTTGCGTTGAATTCGCCCGCAGTGCCGGAGTCCAAGCCGGCCGACCTGACGCCCAAAACCCACACGCCGCCGCCGTCACCACCTCCCTCGCTGCCGCCGGCGACGAATCTTCGCACGCCAGCAGCAACAACAACGCTGGTGGCCCAGCGCATGCAGGCTGGGTTGGACATGCTGGCCCAGAACAAACCCGTCGAAGCCCGCTCGATGCTCACCGCCGCGCTGGAGCGGACCGATATCAGCCCCGCCGACGCAGATCGCATTCGCACGGAACTGACCAAACTCAATCAGCGGCTGATCTTCGGGCCGGAAGTCGTCGCCGGCGATCCGCACGTTTCAACGTACAACATCCAGGAAGGTGATTCGCTGGTGAAACTGCCACGCAAACTGGGATTGAGCGTGGACTGGCGATTCCTTCAGCGCGTGAACAACATCAGTGCGCCCGAGCGTTTGCGACTGGGCCAGCGGTTGAAAATCGTGAAGGGACCGTTTCACGCGGTTATTTACAAGCGTGATTTCCGCATGGACCTGTTCATGGGCGACGGTTCGGATCGCGTGTTCGTTCGCAGTTTCAAGGTCGGCCTGGGTGAGCACGGCGCCACGCCGGAAGGCGCATTTGCGGTGAAGCCGAATTCCAAACTCATTGACCCGGCGTGGACCAATCCGCGCACCGGAGAGCAATTCGCAGCCAATGATCCAAAGAACCCGTTGGGTGAATATTGGATCGGACTGATCGGCGTCAGCGAGAACATTCGCGACCTGGAAACCTATGGCATGCATGGCACGATCGAGCCCGATTCCATCGGCCAGAACCGCTCCATGGGCTGCGTGCGCATGCTCGCAGATGACATTGCGCTGGTGTACGAGGTGATGATCGAAGGCGCCAGCCGTGTCGAGATTCGCGGCGACGATTTCCCCTGAACCTGAATCAGATCGCAGCGCAGATTCTTCGAGATTGGCGCAGCGTCACCATGCCAATCACGCGCGATTGATGCGCGTGCAATTGACCGTTCGCATTTGGGCGAACTCGATCAAGCAGCCGAGTCGCGGTTGGGGTGCACGATGTGCCCCTCGTTGGGCGTGGTCAGCGTCAACCGCGGCTTCTTCTTGTCAAGTTTGCCGGTGACCCAGCCTTCGTTCACCATGACTTCCAGGCATTGCAGCGCATGGTGCATGGCGATGTGCGCGTGAGCGGGCAGCGTCGCCTTGAACGCGGCGGCGAGCATTTTCTGAAGCGTGGCGATGTCTGAAGCCTGCTTGAGGAACTGCACCAGCGTTTCAAACATGCCAGTGAGCGGCAGCGTGTTGGGCCCGCGAACGAAGCAGGGAGTCTTGTGAACCTTGCCGTTGACGTAGATCGGCACGGTCGATTCCGTGGCGTTGACGAGGTTGAGTTTCAGCACGTTGATGTGATTCAACTGCCAGTCAACGGGTTTCTCGGTGAACAGTTGCGTGACCTGCTTGGCCGCGGCCACGTCGTACCCGCCGATGCCAACCTGGCCAAGCACATCGTTGGAGAACCCGCCCTGGGCAATCCACCGCCACGCCGCCTGGGGTGAAAGGCGCAGGCCCGCGTCCTGTGCAATCGTGCGGCAATGCTCCTGCAAGTCCCTGAACTGGCTGTTGCTCACGTACCAGAAATCCGCGAACCGGATGTGCTGCCACACGCGCTTGCGCTGGGTCTGATCGTAATGCATGCACAGCCATTTCGAGTCGTGCTCTTTGCGGTCGATCGCAAGGATGGTGTAGGCCAATTCGCGGGCGCCGGTGTGTGTGAGGGTGAGTCCGGCTGAGAGAATCGGATCGGCGAAACCGGCGGCTTCGCCCACAAGAAACCAGTTTTCGCCGTAGGTTCGATCGGACACGAATGACCAATCCTTCGTGGTTTCGGTTTCGCCGCGACAGGCTGCCTTTTCAATGAGCGATGCGATGCGGGGCTCGCTGCGGATCGCCTCGTGGTAGAGGTCATGCGCCGACTTGCCGCAGGTCTTGTAGTACTCGGCCGGGCAGACCAGCCCAATGCTCGTGCGATCCGGTCCCAGCGGAATGAACCAGATCCAACCGTAGGGCAGGCTCATGATCTGAATGCGCGTCCCGCCCACGCCGATCTTCACCGCCCATTCCGCGTTGGTCCAATAGTCCCAGATCGCGATGTTCTGCAGCGCGGTCGGCACTTCGACCTCAACGCCCATGGCGCGGCGGAGAACGCCGACGTGGCCTGAGGCATCAACGTACCAACGCGCGGTGATGATGCGGCCATCGCGCGTCCGGATTCCGTTGACGCGGTCGCCTTCGCGCATCACTTCCACGATCTGGGTTTGCTCGTGCGCTTCGCAGCCCAGTTCACGCGCGTGATCCAGCAGAATCTTGTCGTACACCGCGCGGTCGACCTGAAACGCCGTCTGCTTGCGCTGGCCTGCGAACTTGGCAGGCCGTTGCTCGTCCTTGAAATCCTTCAGCGGGAGAAATTCGAAATCCCACAATTCTGCGGATTTGCCCCATCGAAAGGTGGCGCCGATCTTGATCGGAAAATTCGCGGCTTCCACCTTGTCCCAGCAGCCCATTTCTTCCAAAACGCCGCTGACGGGCGGCAGTTGACTTTCGCCGATGTGATCGCGCGGGAATTTTTCCTTCTCCAGAATGATGACGCGGCAGGTTGGGTCGTACTTGCGCAACAAGCACCCGAGTGTGCTGCCGCCCGGCCCGCCGCCAATGATCGCCACGTCGTAACCCCCGTTTGCCTGACCGCTTGGATTGCTCATGAGTTCCAAAGTAGAGATGCACGCGCGGAAGTCAAGAGCCTTGATCGGGGTCGGCTTCTTCGTCCATCCGCCGCAATTCCGCTGCAAAATGCCTTCGCGCCCGCGAAGTCACTTCGATGAGCAGTGATCCCAGCAGGAGAGGCATGAGCAGCCGGTGGGGAATCATCCACGTTGCGGCCGCCACTGCCGTGACGGCAAGTTGGGTCAACCCGGCTGACATCGATCCGACCACCAGCCGCATGGTGCGCAACCCCTTTCGCCGGCCAAGCAGCATCGCCCCGATGAACGCGCCCAGCCAGCGCCCGTCGTCGCTGACCACCAAAATGACGATCAGCGGCCAGATAGCGAAGTGATCGAACAGTTCAATTCGCACCGCGATCAGCGCCGCCAGCGCGGGAGTCAGAATGAACTCGATCGTGCCGCGCGTGATGAGTTGAAATGAGGCGTGCGGCGCGGTTGCTGTGCGTGCGAGTCCGATGGATGCGATTCCCCATCCAGCCGGCAGCGCTGCCAGCGGCAGCCAGAACCACAAGCCTTGCACGCCGCGCTGCGACCACATGCCCCACAAAGCCAAGGCCAGCGCTATGACCGATGCGATGCGGCCGGAGGTCTGAATCAACCGTGCGCCGCCATGTTCCGCGGAGTCGGCGGCCTCGCGGTCGATTTCACTCAATGCCCACGGCCCGATGGCGCAGGCGGCGGCGACGAGCGCGGCTTCGGGGGCGGCATATTCCCACCACGCCGTCATCGCCGCCGCGCATGCCGCGGCGGGCAATGCGGCTGCCCACGCGCCCACGCTCAACGCGGTCAATGGGCTTTGGCGGCGATCGCCCGTGCGAACGGTGAACGCTGCGCCGCCCAAGAGCACCAGCGCGGCGAATGAAAGTGCGATCGTGCGCTGCGCACTCTGATGTTCCCATTGCGCTTCGCGCCAGGTGCGCATCGCCGCTTCAACATCGCGATTGGCCTGATCGCGCATCGCTTTGAGTTGTTCGGCCGGCAGATTGGCCTGGGCGGCGGCAATTTCATCCGCCCCATGAGTGCGCATGAGGCGGTCGCGCTCGTCGCGCTCGGTAGTGCCGCCAACGACCCATCCTTCATATGCGGCAGGCAGCACGCGGCCCAAAATGGTGGGTCCCAGCACGATGCCTGCCAGAATTCCACCCAATATGGAACAGCCATAGCCGCTGCGAGCCGGGGGCCCCGCGGGCCCGGCCCAACGCAAAAGCGATGTGAATGCCGCCGCCACGCACAGCAGCGCAGCGATTCCCAACCAAGCCAATGCCGGCTCATCCATGCAGGACACGATACGGCATCGCGTGCGGCAAGGCGATAGACTTTGCAGCGCGATGCGCCCTGGAAATGAGGAGTGATTCGCATGAATGCAATTCTTCGCGTGTGTGCCATGTGGCTGGCTGCGATCGTGGTGGTGCACTCGGCGTCGGCGCAGGACACGCGCCCGGCCCCGCAGGCGGCGCCGGAGGAACTTGATTCCATCCTCAATCTCATTCCCGCCGATGCCCAAGGCGCTGCGATCGTGCCGAACCTCAAGCGATTGAGCGATCAGCTCACGCAGATGCTCGAGGGAATGGATCGCGCCAACATCCTCATGGGATCGCGACCCATTGATCAACTGAAGGCAGCCTTCGGCTTCAACGTCGGAATCAATGACGCCGGTGCGCTGGCCATCGTGCAATTGGGCGGCGCCGACCAGCCCCAATGGGTGTACCTGGTTCCGGTGAGCGATGCACAAACGTTTCTCGATGGCAATTTCACTGCGCACGACGGCGATGCATACACGTTGCCCAGCGGCACGACGGTGTACGCAAAGACATTGGATGGGCACGTAGCGCTGTCCCCCATCGCACAGGCGGTGCGGGAGTATCGCCCCGGAAATGGAATGCGCGAATCGTTGATTCCGTTGCTCGGCGAGCGCGCCCAATCCGTGCTGACCAGCGGCGAAGTGGTGATCATCGGCATGCCTGAGGGCCTGCGACAGGCATTTTCGATGCTCACATCACACGCGGCCCAAGCGGGCATGCCGCTGCCCGCTGAGGAATTGGTCGCCTTGCCGCTGTTTGAAGAGATGGAAATCGGCGTGCGCACGCTCGACTTCGACGCGCTGGGTTTGATCTCGCGCTCACTGGTGCGATTCAGGGCCGACAGCCCCGCCGCGGCACTGAAGGCAGGCGAACCGGCCGCGCAGCCCATGTCGCGGCTGCCGAACAAGCCGTTCTATTTCGCTGCATCTCTGGATGTATCCGGCATCAATGGAATTTCAGGGCTTGCGAGCCTGGCGCAACTGCTGAACCTGAACCCGCCGCCGCAGTGGATGTCCGATGTGCACGCCGTTCAATTCGCGGCGTATCCGAGTCCCGCGGGATTGAGCGGCGGCCTCCTCAACGATGCGGTGCTGGTCATCCAAACGCCTCAGCCGCAAAAGATCAAGGACGCCATTCGGCAGCAGTTGCTCGCTCTTCAGAGCAATGCTCAAGAACCGTGGCAGGTGAAATGGGAAGCGGACAAGAGAATCAATCAATCCGATGAAGTCGCCGACGTGTACGATGCCAAGCCGACATTCGCCGCGGATGATTTCCAATTCTCGGTGTTATGGCAGAACCTGTTCGGCTCGGCGGGATGGCGCGGATTTGTGAAGCAGACCGAAGACTCGGTGGTGATGACGTTCAGCCAGCGCCCGGCGGTGCTCAAGGCCGCGCTGGATGCGGCGTCGGGCGGCACATCATCACTACAGTCGTATCCGGCGTTTCGAACCATGCACGCGCTGATGCCCCAGGGCGCTTCGTTCGAGGCGTACCTGGGCGTGTCGCAGATGGCGCAACTGGCCCGGGAGATCGCGGCTTCGTTTGGCGAAGAGGCTGCGATGCCTGACATCGATCCCAATCTCCCGCCGATCGGATTCGGCGCAGCGGTGATCGACCGCGGCGCCGAAGGCGCCCTCATCGTGCCCGCGGGCGTCCTGGCGTTGGCGCTGGACCAGGCCATTCAGTTCCAGCCCGAAGCGCCGGACGACGAAATGGATGATGGCAACGGCGCTGAACCAATGCCGTGAACGCACCTGCCCACATGAACCAGGTTCAACATCAATCGCTGTCGTGGCGCATCGCCCCTGATCGGGAATTATCGCTGGACCAGCCGCGGTTGATGGGCATCCTCAACCTAACGCCAGACAGTTTCTCAGATGGCGGGAAGTACGCCACGGGCGATGCGGCTGCGGATGCTGCGCTGCGCATGCGCGATGAAGGCGCCTGCATGATTGATGTGGGCGGCGAATCGACTCGCCCCGGGGCTGCCCCGGTGGACGCCGCGGAACAGATTCGCCGGACGATTCCCGTGATCCAGGCCATTCGCAAACGCGCGGCCTCCAGCGAGTTGTTGATTTCCATCGACACGACCAGCGAAAAAGTGGCACAGGCTGCGTTGGATGCCGGGGCAAACGTCATCAACGACATTTCCGCAGGGCGCGACGATCCACGCATGTTCGCGCTTGCATCATCGTGGCACTGCGGCATTATCCTCATGCATCGCCGAACCTCACCGGGGCAGGACAACTACAGCGATCAATACGTCGCCGCGCCGGATTACGCAGGCGATGTCGTGGGAGCGGTGCGAAGATTTCTCGATGGCCGTTGCCGCCAGGCGGTTGGTGCAGGCATTGACCCGCGCGGCATCGTGGTTGATCCGGGACTGGGCTTCGGCAAGAACGTGGAGCAGAATTATGAACTGGCTCGCCGAGTTGGCGAGTTGATGGCGATGGGTTATCCGATTCTGAGCGCGGCCAGCCGCAAGAGTTTCATCGGTGCGGCGTCTGGCGAATGCGATCCGAGCAGGCGCATCAACGGCACGCTTGCCATCAGCGTGGCGCACTATCTGGCCGGCGTGCGCCTGTTCCGCGTGCATGACGTTGCAGCCCATCGGCAGGCCCTGGCGGTCGCGAGGGCGCTCGGTTGAGTGCAACTGCCATTGTGGCGTGTGTATTCCCGCGCTTTCGGAAGGCCTCGTTTTCACCGGCCGCGCCGTCGCTTGAGACCTTGACAGCGGGTGCTACACTTACTTGAATTCAGCCGTTGAACTCAGGAGCAGGAACATGGCCACCAAAGCAGTGCATGAACTGACCGACAGCAACTTCCAGAACGAGGTGCTCGATTCCGACAAGCCCGTGCTTGTGGACTTCTGGGCCGAATGGTGCCAACCGTGTCGCATGCTCAGTCCCACCATCGATCAACTCGCCACGGAATACGAAGGCAAAGCGAAAGTCGGCAAGGTGGACACCGATTCCAACCGCGAAATCTCCGTGAAATACGGCATTCAGGCGATTCCCACCGTTCTGTTGTTCAAGAACGGCCAGGTGCAGAAGAAATTCGTCGGCCTGACGTCCAAGGACCAGTTCAAGACCGCGCTGGATCAACTCGTCAGCGCGTAACTCATTCGATATTCCACCTCAACCATTCGCGCCCGTCGGCGCGGATGGTTGTTTTTGGGCTGGGCCCGTTGCGCCATCAAGTATGATGCAATCATGCTTCGCCAATGTTGCGTGATTGTTGTGCTGTTGATTGCCCGGATTGCGAACGCGGGCACCCAGCCGATCGTGACCACCGATCTGCTTCGCATCCGTTCAGTCAGTTCCATTGACATGGCTCGCGACGGCCAGCGTGCGGTGTTCGCGGTCAGGTCCATCGCCACCATCCCGCCGGAGAACCCCGCCGAACCCGACGCGGAGCCGGCATATCGCTACCAGTCGCACTTGTTCATCCTGGACTTGGGTGATGCGAACGCCTCGCCACGGCAACTGACCTTCGGCGACCGCATGGATGTTTCGCCATCGCTTTCTCCCGACGGCAAGCGAATTGCGTTTGTCCGCGACGCTTCGTCGAAGACCGCTCACAACAACATCACCGGCCGCCACCCGCGCGAGACTGAATCCAGCGCACAAATCTGGATCATGCCTGTGGACGGCGGCGAGGCGCAGCAACTAACCGACTTCACCAACGGCTGCAGCAATCCGCGCTGGTCGCCTGACGGTCGGCGACTGCTGGTGAGTTCAAGCCTGAAACTTGATGAGGTCGAAGGTGTGCCGGCCTGGCCCACCGAGCGGCCCAAGCGCGCGTGGAAGGACGCTGCAACCAATGCGGCTGTGAAACCTCGACCCGACGGCACGCGCGAGCAGATTCGCGCCTGGCTTGAGCGAAACTCAAACGAACTGAATCCCACCTCCATCACGCGAATCGAATTTCAGGACGAGCAGCATCTGCGCGGCACGCTGCGCTTCACGCACCTGTTCCTGGTCGATCCTGATGCGCCCGGCCTGCCGGTGCAGCAAACCTCGGTCCGACGCTTGACCAGCGGCTTCTACGATCACACTGAACCCGCCTTCATGCCCGATGGCCAGAGCATCGTGTACGTTTCCAAGAAGCCGACCGACCAGCACATCGATCGAGTGCTGG
>CAMPIL010000123.1 GCA_946886375.1 uncultured Phycisphaerales bacterium | reverse complement strand
GCGGCGCGCTGGTGCTGACAGGGCTCCTGGTCATGGGCGCACCAGCCTGTGATGCGGCTGGCGACGAAGATGGGCGTGTACTGCGGCACCGGAATGCCCATCACGAAGTACGTCATGCCGCACGGAAAATCGACGTTGGGATGAATGTTCTTCTCGCGCAGCATGATCTGCTGCACTTTGTCGCCGATGTCGAACCATTTGGTTGACTGCGGGCCCTGTTGGCGGGCGATCTGCAATCCCCACTCGCGAAGAATGCCCGCGCGGTGATCGCCGTTCTTGTACACGCGGTGCCCGAAGCCCATGAGTTTGCGCTTTTCGGCGAAGGCGCGCTTCATCCAGTCTTCCACGTTCATCTTGCCGCCAGCGGTGTCGCGGTCGATGTCCTTGAGCATTTCCATCGCCATCTCGTTGGCCCCGCCGTGCAGCGGACCCTTGAGCGCGCCGATGCCGCCGCACACCGCCGAGTGCATGTCGCTTTCAGTTGAGGCGATGCAGCGGCAGGTGAAGGTGCTGGCGTTGAAATCGTGCTCGGCGTACAAAATCAGCGAGACATCCATGACTTTGGCGTGCAGTTGCGGCGGCTTGACGCCGGTCATCAACCACAAGAGATTCGCGGCGTGGTCGAGTTTCGGATCCGGCTGCACCGGCTTCTTGCCATCGCGCACCATCTGCCCGTGGCCGATGATGGTGGGAATCTGCGCCAGCAGCCGCTTGGCTTTGCGCAGTTCGGCTTCGGGCGAGTTGTCTTCGGTTTCGGGGTCAACGTGCGACAGCAGCGACACGCCGCTGCGCAGAATGCTCATGGGATGCGCTTCGGGCTTGAGTTTCGCGATGCGGCCGATTTCATCGAGAATGGTCGCATCCACCGCGCGCATCGAAGCCAGTTCATCCCTGAACGCCTTGAGTTCCGCGGCACTTGGCTTGTGACCGACCAACAGGAGAAACGCGACTTCCTCGAACGTGGCGTTGGCGGCGAGGTCAGCGATTTCATACCCGCGATAGATCAGTTGAGTCTGCGTGACAGCACAGATGGAGGTGTCGCCGACGGTTTGGCCGGCGAGACCTCGAGTGTCAGGGGCTTTGTCTGGTTTAGGCTTGGCCTGTGTGGTTGTACTCATGGCAAAGTTGGTCCGAGTGAAAGAGGCACAACGAGACGCCTGAAGCCGGCACACGTCGCGGCGAAGCGTTCGCACCCCGAATCACTCATAGTAGTCAAAACCCGACCGCCGTGCAGCGGAAAAGGCGACTCCAGCGGCCACCCCTCTGAACCGAAAGTTCATGTCTTTCAACGCATGGGCTTCACGAGATGCTGCGCGGGAAATTCCACTGCTGACCCGGTTGGTAGCCCAGAAGTTCGTACAACTCCTTGCGCGTCTGCATCTGCGGCAGAACTTCGCGGACGCTGCCATGCTGCTTGAGCGACTGCAGCCCGCGCGCGACATGCCCCATCGCCAGGCGCATCATGCTTAATGGATAAATCACCAATTGGAAACCCAGTTCAGCAAATCGCTGTGCAGAAATGTCCGGCGTCTTGCCGAATTCCGTCATGTTCGCCAGCAGCAAACCCGGACTGGCCTTGGCGAATTCCGCGAACTCGGCTTCGGACTCCAGACCCTCCGGGAAGATCATGTCCGCTCCCGCTTGGCGATAGAGATTGGCGCGTTGGATCGCCTCCTTCATGCCGCTGACCGACCGCGCGTCAGTCCGGGCGATGATCATGAAGTCCTTGGTCAGACGATGCTGTGCAGCAGCCGCGACCTTCTCTGACATCTCTTCGGCAGGAATGAGCTCCTTGCCATCCAGATGCCCGCACCGCTTGGGAAAGACCTGGTCTTCAATGTGCATCCCGGCTGCGCCGGCCCGCTCGTATTCAACCACGGTGCGAATCACGCATTCCACTTCACCATACCCCGTATCTGCATCGGCAATCACGGGCAATCCGCTGGCATCGCTGATCTCGCGAATCGTGCGCGTCATTTCGGTCAATGTGATCAGGCCGATGTCGGGGTAGCCCGCCACGTTGGCGGTCGCGCCGCCGGAGATGTAGCAGGCATCAAACCCCGCCTTGGCGACGGCCCGCGCAACAAGCGCGTTGAACGCACCGGGCGCCACAACAGTGCCGCGTGACAGAAGATCGCGCAAACGCCGGGCGGCAGAGTTGGTCAACGTGAATTCCCCTTGATGCGAAACGAGAGGCGGATTGACATCGGCCGGGCATTCTACGCTGCGTATGACTCGATTCAAACGTGCCGTGCCAGCCACAGGGGCGGCGCTCAGCCCGCGCTGCCCGCCATTGCGGGCGCGACCGGAGCGGCCGGCGCGGAAATGACCGCAGGCATTTCCGTCGATTGCGGCGACACGGCCGGGTCCCGATCGATTCGCGTCAGAAAAACTCGCTGGGAGAGAGGCCCGCTGTCAGCCTTGCCGTCGATCCGCAGAATGCCCCCAAGGTTCGCCTCGGCCAGTGCCGTATGAAGCATGGGCGACAACGTGACTGTTGAGTCAATGGGGCCCATCGGCAGCACGTTGCGAACCTTCACTTCAAGATCATCATTGCTGACCAGCGTCCAGCCCCGGTCGCGGTAGACCTTCAACTGCCGTTGAATTTCCGCGGCAACCGCAATGTCGGACTTGGCGGGATGGTCGTTGATGAGAAGGTACGGCAGTCCACTGGCGGGCGGATTGGGAACCTGCGCCGGCGAGAACCGCCGACGTTCCGAAGCATCCGGCCGAGTTGAATGCACAAAGGAAGTGTCAAGCACCACAAGCCGACCAGCCCGGCCGGACTTCTGTACCGGGATGTGAACGAGCCCGTAGGCGTTCTCCGATGCTAGAAGATTCTCGATGATCTCATCGCTCTGATCGGATGGATTTTCTTTCCAGTCGCGAATCGCAGGCAGCAGGCCCGCGACGTTGTCCCCGGCATCTTCGACTACGTCGTAACCGCGCTTGCGGAAGTCATTGGCGATGCGCTTGATCTGCGTCCGAACCGAATCCGTCAGGGGCACGCTGGAATCCACCGCCAGCAGCACGGGCAGTCCGGCACGTTCGAGGTCCACACTGGCGTTTGCGTACCGGCGATCGGAGCGGGAAGCGCTCGAGGCGAAGATCGATGTGATGATGATGCCCGCGAGAAAAATCGCGGACAACGTTCCAATGAGAATGGTCGAAACCGAAGTGCGCGCATGCGGCCGGATACGATGGCGATGTGCCATGGCCCGGGCGCGCAATTCACGGGCGCGCTGGCGAGCGGCACGAACCTGCTCGCGGGCCGCCTTGCGGGCGCTGATCAATCCGACGCGGGCGTGGCGACTGATTTCCTCGGCCTGGTGGCGGAAGGAGCCCGCCTGCTTGCGGAAATCACGTGCAGCATCGCTGTCATAAGCATCTGCAACATCATCGTGCGCGGCCCGGTATTCACCGGTCCACCAATTGGTGACGGTGAGTTTCGGCCGGCGTGATTGCGCGGAAGATTGCGGCGACGCCTCGACACCGAATCCGCCGACTGAGGGCTCGCCACTGCGCGGCTGCGGCGACTGGGCCGCTGCGACGGTGGCCTCATCGCCCTCATCCAAGTCAAGTTCAGGCGCCTCGCCGCTCATCGAAGGCAGATCCGCAGGCTTCACCGCAATGGCGTCGCCGGCTGTCATCACGTGCTGAAGATCAGCCAGCATCTCATCTGCGGTGGCGTAGCGCTGATGATATTCGGTCATCGCGCGACGAACGATCCAGCGCAGGGCCTCTGGATTCTGGATGGCGAACCGGCTCAAACCGCCGTGCGCGGGGAAAGTGTTTTCGATCATGAAATAGAGCACCGCGCCAGCGGCGTAGATGTCGAACTTTGCGCCGTTGACCTGGTGCACCTTCACGCCACGCAGCGCTTGCCGCACCATTTCCGGATCGCGGAAATACTCCGTGCCGTGCGTAGTCAGGGTCATGGCGGAGCGCAGCGGTGTCACCAGACCAAGATCAACAAGGTGTGCCTGGCCATCATGCACGATGACGTTTTCCGGCTTGACGTCCTTGTGCCACAAACCACCCTTGTGGTAGGCCGAGAGCGTGGCGAGAAGATCGCGCATGTGCGACATGACCTGGGAAAGCCGCTTGTGATCAAGGCCGCGGCCGCCGCACTCACCGTGCATCTGCCGCGTGAGAATGCCAAGGTGATCGCCGGGGTGATACGGCATGACGTAGTAGAAGCGGTGCTCATCCATGCCATGATCGAGCACGTGCCCCAGTTGCTTGGCGCATTCCAAGGCCCGCGACTCACGGACGATCTGCGGCAGGCTTGAGCCTTCGGTCAGAGCGAACGACTTGATCACCACACGGTCGGGCATGTGACGAGCTTTGCGGCGTTTCTCCGCGAGCGGTTCCGCAATGTACAGTTTCGCGCCTGAACCGCCCGCGCGAAGCGAGCCGAGAATCGTGTAACCGTCAAACTGCCCCACGCGGCGGCTGGGGGTGTCGCTTCCGGGCGCGCCGTGCATAGCTTCGGGCACACGCTGCTCAAGGCCTTCAAGCAAACCGCTGAGCAGCACCAATTTCAAGGGGCGACGAATAACAGCGCGGTACACGCACGCCGATCCGACCTGGCATTCACGCTTCACACCTTCAGCAAAATGACCGGCGGCGGACCAGCGGCCGATGATGATGTTCAACGGCACCAGCGGCGTGAGCACGATCATCGCGATGAGCGCGCCCACGAATCGAATGACATCGCTGCACATGCCGATGATGAACTCGAAGATATGACTGAAAAACCAGCCGATCCCGCGGAACACCAGTCCGATGCCCGCGCCAATGCCGCGGAACAGCGGCACGGCGACGAACACCACCAGCAACACAAAAGCGGTGATTGAAGCGCCGATGATCAGCAGCGTGAACAGTAGATTTTGCATGTCCGAGCCCATTCGTACACCTCCTCACCAGGGGGCGGTCAGTTAGAACGCCTGCGACGCGGCTGTTTCGTCATCCAGAATCAGCCGCGACTGCTGGTGGTAAATCTCGCACAACGCCTCATCAAACATTTCGTCATCGCTTCCCAGACCGGCGCGTTCGACTTCTGCGGCTTCATCAGCGGTGAAACTGTACAGCCCCACCACTTCCGCCAGCCGTTTGCGCAACAGGTCGCGCACGCGCTGCAAATGACGGCTGACCGTCGGCTCGCTGATGCCAAGTTGATCCGCCACGCCCTTTCCCGCCGTGCCATCGAACACGCGCATGCGATACACCTGAAACTGCATGAAGTCGGATTCGGCTTCGGTCTTTCGGATGGCGGCGTACACCTTGGCGTGAAACACGTTCTGCTGGTAAATGCCATCCGCCTCAACGTTGGCGGCCTGGCTCATGAAGCGCTCATCGAGTTCAGTGGGTTTCCTTCCCCCGCCTCGCTTGAGGGCTTTGCGTCGATCGATTTCATCGCCCAGCGCGTGCTTGGCGATGGACAGCAGCCACGTCGAGAATCTCGCGCCGCGCGCCGGGTCGTAGCGATCAATGGAGTCTGAAAGGGCTGCAAGCGTCTCCTGCGTGAGGTCGCGAACGGTTTCCACGCCGATGCGGCCCTTTCCCCATTTAGCAAGTTGGGCCCGCAGCACCGGACCGAAGGTTTCCCACAACTCAAACCACGCCGCTTCATCGCGGTTGCGCAACCGGTTGACAAAGGTTGTGGTCAGGGTGTTCATCACAGCATTGGGCTTGTTGGGCGGTTGCACGCGGTCCTTTCACAAAAAAGGCTTGGAAGGCCTGCCCCAGGCGATTACCGAAAACAAGTGTACGACATGCCCGAAGCGGCAGATGTCTGAAAATGCAGTGATTCCGGACTAGTTGCAGGGGCAGCGCAGTCATTTGTGTCCGCCGCCAAATCACCCGACCGGCTGCCAAACAGGGCTCGGGTTTCCACCACCGGGCGATCTCTGCACGGAATCTCGGCTGCGACTGAAAACTCTGATGATCCTCTCCCAATGACTTCTGTTGGACGACCGGATCGTGAGCTTCCGGCCGGGACAACAAACATTCAGCCGCAAAGGCTGGCATTTGACGAAAGGACCAAATCATGTACATCACCCGTTCACTCGTAAGATGGGGCCTCGTCGGCGGGCTGGCACTCGGCGGCGTCACCCTTCTGGTCGGACCCGAGCGCGTCGCCGCCGGGTTCGCCATGATCCGCAGCAAGGCTCAGAATGTCGTCGACTGCGCGGTCAGCGACCCCATTGCAATGCGACGCCAACTTGAAGGCCTGTCCAAGCAGTATCCCGATCGCATCGCGGAAGTGCGCGGCGAGGTGGCGCAGATCGAGCATCAGATCGGCCAGTACGCCCACGACATTGAAATCGCCAACCGCGTGGTGGCGATGACCACCGATCATCTCTCGCAACTCAAGGCTCTCGTGAGCCGCGCTGAAGAAAGCGCCCAGGGCGGCGTTCGTCCAGTGGCCATCCGCTTCGGCGGCGTGAAGTTCAATGTTGAGGAAGCCTACAACGAGGCCCGCCGCATCAACAATGTGCGCGGTTCATACCAGGACCGCCTCGCGTCAGATCAGCAGCAACTGACCTTCCTCGCCCAGCAGAAGGATCGGCTGAATGAAATCCTCGCCAAGTTGGAATCTGAATACGGCACGTTCCAGGCGCAACTCTGGCAACTGGATCGACAGATCGACGCCATCGAGCGAAACGATCGGCTGATCGAACTGACCGAACAGCAGCAGGCCACGCTGGCCAGCTACGAGAAGTTCGGCAAGGTTGGCAGCCTGAAGCAACTGGAAGCCAAGTTGGCACAACTGCGCACCGTGCAGGAAGCGCAATTGCAGGCTCTCTCGAAGCGCGGCATCAACACGGACTACGAACAGCGTGCCGAGTATGAGATGTCCACGCAGGGCGCGAGCGACAATCCCTTCGACAGCGTGCCTGCCCCGACTGATGAGCAGCACGAGCAGCCCACCAGCGGCCCGGCCAAGAGCAACTCCAAGACTCTGGCGTTTGCCGAGCCCATTGTGATCGAGTGACCTCCTTCGCGTCGATTGG
Organism: uncultured Phycisphaerales bacterium; assembly: GCA_946886375.1. Next base: position 2,491 of record CAMPIL010000123.1, on the reverse strand, counting down.
ACTGCGAAACACTGGCGAACCCAGGGACTACGGTCCCTGGGTTTTTCATTTCATCGACTGTCTCGGTCAGCATCTACCGAACGACCGCGCCGACGCATGGTTGCGTTTTTGCTTAGACACGAAACTTCGGCGCTGCATCGTCGATCATTCTTCCTCCCCACCTTGGCGGCGTTCCTGGTTCCGGGTCTCGCAACCGCACTGTCAGCGAATGACTATCTGGTAACTGAACGTGTTCGCCTCCAAATCGCGCACCCACTTCACTTGCAGACCCATTGGACGCAGATGTTCTGTGGTGATCGCAGGCGGTGTTGGATTGACCTGCTCCAGCATCGCTTCGCGGCGGCTGGATTGGTTCAACCGGCTCTTGCTCACTGCATACACGGGCTGCTGGGCGCACAGCGCATCCATGGGAATGGCAAACGCCCGGTCATCATCCGCGGAATGCACCACCTCCACTGCGTGCGACTTCTGCGTGAAGGTGAAGTTGATTTCGCGCAACGCCGACTTGAGTTCCTCCAGCGATTGTGGGTGAATCTTCCGGCGATTGAGTTCCAACGCGCCTTCGGCAAGGAATTCGATTCGTTCCAGCGCGGTCGCCAGCGCGCTCGGCCGGGCTTCCATGACATATCGCTTCCATTGCGCTTCAAATGCCGCAATATCAGGTCCGAAGGATCGAACAAACGCTTGCTTCGAGGGCAATCCGTTGTTGAGATGCCGCAGGTAGTTCTCGAACGCGCCGGCATACTGGCCCTCATTGGCATAGATCAGAAAGTGCACCATCGACCACGCCTGTCGGTAGGCCGGCGATGCCGATTCGTGCTTGAGTGCAGCGTTCCATTGCGCGGGAGTGATGTTGAGCATCTGCTCGAATGGCAGATGCTTGTTCGCGTCGATGGCGGTCTGGACCTCCTCAAGCAGTGGCGGCGTGGCCTGGCCGATGATCAACGTCCCATCCACGAGCAATGCCTCGCCGAACAGTTCCGCCAGCCCTTCGTTGAGCCAGATGGGCAAGTCGTCGCCAAAGCGGCTGTACGCGAACTGGTGGAACGCTTCGTGCTGAAGGACGTGGTCGATGCGGCGCTGCGGCAGGCCGCCGGTCCAGATCGCCAGCGCGGTTCCCGCGGTATTGGCGAAGAACATCCCGCCGCTGGCGTCTGCGTTCACGCCAAAACGCGCCCGAAGCGTCAACGAATAGTCCTCGCGCTCCTTGAACAACAGGACGTTGAGTTTCTCCTGTACGCGCACCGGCAGCGATGCCATGCGTTTGTGGTATTCGGCGTACATCGCATTCAGATGCCGCGCAATCGCCTCAGTTTGGCCCGACGGCAGATCGCTCTTGATCCAGTAGTTGCCGAGTTTTCGTTCAGGCGATCGGTCCCACCAGGACAATTGGGCCAATCGTTGGGCGTGTGCCGCAGGAGTGACCCAAACCAGCGCAAGCACAAGCCCGATCGCGATCCGCCATCGCTCGCATACCCGCCTGGGCCTGTTCAAATCGAGAATCATTCCTGTCTTGTACCAGACTCGCGAAAACTTCCAAACAAAACGGCCTGGACGGGCAACGCCCGTCCAGGCCGTGTGGGAAGAGGAGAAGGAAAACAAGAAAGTTCTCTTGAATCCGTAACCATCAATCGGTACGAGCGTCGAGGCCCAATTGTTTCAGTTGATCCGGCGAAAGATCTTCGATGCCCCTGTCCTCAGCGATAATGACAGCCTCATTTTCACGCCAACGGAGCACGATGTTGCGGCTGGCGGCAAACGCCGGCTGCAGTTCCGGCCGGGCCGCGACCAGTTCAAAATAGGCATTTGAACCAAATCGCACGATCGTCGTCCGCGTCTGCTCGTCGAACGCCTCATCCACGAGGAACTTGCCGATGCGGTTGTACCGGCGGCCCGCAATGTCGCGCGAACCCAGTTGGGTCTCATCCACGCGTCCGCCGTCATCAGCGCTTCGCGAATCGCGCATACGGGCATTTTGCATGGCCAGCGTCGTCGCCGATTCGCCTGACTGCTGCCGCAGCAGGTCCGCAGGCGCGGGTTCCCTGCCGCTCGAAGTAGCGGGGCTTGCATTCGACTTTAATTCTTCAAAGCCAGCGCCCTGCATCGCGCGGCTGGCACGCTCGCGCACCATTGGATCCTGCGGCGACCGCATCGGGCGGCCTGCGACTATGCGCGGCTGATCGGGATTGACCAGCCAGCTTGTGTAGGGAGTCTGGATGCCGTATTCCTGCCCCAGCGTCACAACTTCATCAACCATTTCCTTCGATTCACCGTGAGCGCGAATCTCATCGATGAGAAACGCGATCTTGCGCCCGGCCCAGATGGCCGGCACGTACTTGGCCTGTGGCGTGTGATTGAATGAAACGTCCTTCCAAATGAACTCCTGGACCTCGCCGTTGCGGGTGGCAGTAAGTTTCACGGGCCCGCTGCCGGCGTTCTCGAACTTGCCTGCAATGATCAACTGCTGGCCGTGGTACAGATCGCCCAGTGT
>CAMPIL010000122.1 GCA_946886375.1 uncultured Phycisphaerales bacterium | reverse complement strand
CCCGTGCCGTGGTCGAAGATGTCGTCAAGATGGTGCAGGTACGTCGCGCAGCCGAGTTTCTCGGCATAGGGGGTGACGCGGTCGATCAATTTCCGTGCCACAATCTTCGACGGCGAAACGCCGCTGATGCCGCCGCTGGTGTCGAACTCCACCAGCTGCGCATCCATGCCGTAGCGTGCCGCGTGCCACTTGTTCTGCTTGACGATCATCGGATGGCTGTCGAACTGGTACGCGCCTCCATCAATGGATTCCGAAAGCGCTGCGACCAGTGATTGCGTCAATGCGACAATGCCCAGCGTGTGGCGCAGGTTCATCGGCATGTCCATCACGCGCATTTCCACCGTGCCGAAGCCCGCGTGCGGCCGCACGTCCCACCAGATTTCGCGAATCGAAGAAATGAATTTCGTCTGCAGAAGATGATCGATGAGCCAGACGTATTCGCTCCAGTTGCGCATCGCGCCCGGAAGGCCGGCGGTGGGCAGCGCTTCGATGACCTTGGACCGATACGACTGAATCCCCGAATCGCGCCCGCACCAGAACGGCGAGTTCACGCTCAGCGCAAGCAACGTGGGAATGTGTTTGAGCAATCGATCGATGAGGTGAATGGCCTTGTCGCCTGAATCGACGCCGACGTGCACGTGCAGGCCGAAGGTCAGCAGCCGCCTCGCCACATCCTGCATGGCGTTGAGCAGCCACTGATAGCGTTCGCCCGGCGTGATCTGTTGATGCTCCCACCGCGAAAAGGGATGTGTGCCCGCCCATACGAACGCCAAGCCCATGTCTTCGGCCACGTCCTGCGCCCAGTGCAGTTTTTCTGTCAGGTCCCTTTCGACTTCGCCCACGGTCTGGCACACGCCGGTGTTGATCTCGCAGAAACTCTGCATGAACTCGGGCTTGAAGGAGTCCTGCCACTTCGGCGGCACTTTCTTGAGGATCGGCTGAATGCAGTTGGCCAGCGCGCCGGTTTCGCGATCGACCAATTGCAGTTCAAGTTCAACGCCAAGCGTGAAGGTGGGATTATGGCGGAAGACCTGGGGCATGGACGATAATGGTATCACACGCCCAGCCGATTTATCCCCAGCCTTGACCGAAGTAAGCACAGCGTGCGGCAAACTGTACTAAGAGTTGAGTCGCCGCCCCAGCCAACGCCCACGCTACATGGTTTGTGCCGCCAGCATTGCCGATCGCGCCAGGAATTTTGCGCCGATCGGCAGGGCCTTTTCATCAATGTCAAACATGCTGGAATGCAACGCCCACCGGTTGGCTGCGCTTGGCAATCCCGCGCCCAGCCGCACGATCGCGCCCGGCACAACCTCCTGAAAGAATGCAAAATCCTCCGCGCCGAGGCTGGGCACGTCGATCCATGTCGGACCGACCGCGTCTGGCGCCAGATTCGCCGCAGCCTCCGCCATGAAGTCGATCAACTGCGGATCGTTGTTGGTTGGCGGCGCGTAGGTGGGGAACTCCATTGCAATTTCGCAGCCGGTTGCCAGCGACACACCTTTGATGATCGCTTCCATTTTTTTCTGCACAGCGTCCAAATCTTCCAACCGCGCGGTGCGCAGCGTGCCCTTCATCACCGCCTCATCGGGAATGGCGTTGAAGGATTCACCTGCCTGGATGGAGGCAACGGTGAGCGCGAGCGGATAACGGCTGTCCATGCTGCGCGGACCGAGTTGATAGAACAGATCCGTCAGGCTGACCGCCGCGGGAATGGGATCAATCGTCTGGAACGGCCGCGCGGAATGGCCGCTGCGGCCCTTGATGGTGATCTGGAAGCACTTGCACGCGCTGGTCAGCGGCCCCTTGCGCAGGCCGATGACGCCCGCATCCAGAAACGGCTCGACGTGCACGGCCAGTATCGCCTTGACGTTCTTTACCGCGCCCTGCCGAATCATGGAGAGCGCGCCGGTGGCGGTTTCCTCGGCCGGTTGAAAAATCGCGCGGAGATTATGCTTGACATTCTGTTGGCTCAGCAGCGCACGGTTGTCATGGAGCGAGAGTGTCGCGGCCAGCGCCATCGTCGTGTGCGCATCGTGACCGCATGCGTGGCACAAACCCGACGCGGTGGATGCGTACGGCACGGTCTTTTCATCATCCACGCTCACGCAGTCAAGTTCCGCGCGCACAGCGATGAACGAGTCCGCCTTCGCGCCGAGATCGACGTCAACGATCACGCCAAGCCCGCCTTCCATGACTTTCGGTTCCAGGCCTTGCTCGCGCAGCGTCGTGGCGACCAGCGCGGTCGTGGAATGTTCCCGGCCTGAGGCCTCCGGCGATGCGTGAATCCGCCTTCGCATTTGCGTCATCCACTCGCAACGCTGATCGACAGCCCGGTCCAGCGCCGCCCACGTGTCATGCCTCGCCGTCGCACCGGTGACGGCGCGTGGCGCATGCGAAGTGGACTTGGATGACGCGGCCTGGGTCATGAGCAGAGGCAAAAAGGGGCTCAACAGCCTAGCGGATTCTTATGGCAAAGGAAATGCTCAGCCAAGGTTGTAGTTGGAGTTCGCAGGCTCCGGCACGTTACCATGGGCAATGCGAAGGAGACCTGACATGAAAAGGTGCATCGGCTGGCTGGGTTTTCTCGCCTTGTGCGGACCGCTGCTTGGAGATTGCGGTTCGGCCTTGGGCCGCATGACGGCATCGCCGCCGGAAAGCCGTCCCGCATCCGCCCCATCACCTGATGCTGCCGCGACGCGCAGCACGCGCTGGGGCGAAGATTTGACCGCCCTGGTTGACGGCTTGCGCACAAAGCACAAGAACGCGTTCTTCAAGACTTCGCAGGCCGAGTTCGAGAAGGCGGCTGAATCGGTTCGCGCGCGACTGGATCGTTTGCAAGATCATCAGATCATCGTTGAGTTCATGAAACTCGGCGCGATGCTTGGCGATGGTCATAGCGGGTTGGATTACGGCGGAGTTCAGCCGCCGTTCCGCGCGTTTCCCTTTGCGATCATGGCCTTCAACGATGGTGTGTACATCATCGCCGCGACTGAGCCGCACAAGGACCTCATCGGCAAACGCATTGTCCGCGTTGGCAGCGTTCCAGCCGACGAAGCGATTGAACGCGTGAGCGCGGTGTTCGCCTACGAGAACGAATCGTGGCGCAAACATTCGCTGCGCCGGTTCATCAACATCGCTGAAGTCCTGCACGCGGTCGGCGTCATCGACGATACGGAACGCACATCGCTGACCGTGATGGATGACCAGAAACGCGAGACGGCGGCGGAGTTGACGCCGCTCAAACCCGGCGAGCGGCCGGCGTTCATCACGTACCGCTCCAGCATCACGGAAAAACCGCCGCTCTCACTAGAGGGTCGGCAGCAGTGGTACTGGTTCCAATCGCTGCCGGAGGAGCATGCGATTTATTGCCGTTACGACCGTTGCGCCGACCAGCCCGGCACAACCGTGAAGCAGTTCGGCGACAGACTTCTGGCGCATATCGACGGCGAGGACGCGCCGCACCTGATCGTTGATCTTCGCAACAATGGCGGGGGCAACTCCGCGTTGTTTGATCCAGTCATCGCAGCGCTCAAGCACAAGCAGAGCAAGGGAACGTTGGGCCGAACGATCGTTTTGATCGGACGTGCCACGTTTTCTTCCGGCCAACTCAATGCTGCATCGCTGCGCCGCGAGTTGGGCGCGACCGTCATCGGCGAACCGACGGGCCAGAAGCCCAATGCGTATGGCGAGGTGCGCACGTTCAAGTTGCCTCATTCGGGCCTGACGGTGAGTTACTCCACCAAACTGTTTCACACCGATCCGACCGACCGTCCATCAATGATGCCGGACGTGGCAGTGGACGCCACCGCCGCTGATCTTTTCGCCAACCGCGACCGGGCATTTGAGAAAGCGTTGGAGATGCTGAAGGCAGAAGGCGCCGAGTAGGCGCAGCACGCGCGCGAGGGGCGGTCGCGAACATCCCTCAGTGAAGTTTCGCCCGGTGCGCTGCCATGCTTGTGCGCACCCAAGACGGCCTCATCGCGCGTGCTGACTTGTTAAGGTTTTAATTAAAACCTTATCGACGTCCATGAACCCGTTCAGACCCGTTTGATTCACCCTTGCTGCTGGACCGCGGTGATCACGTCGTGCGCTCGTCGCTGCGCGGGCGATTGTTGCGGCAAACCATCCTCTCGCTGGACAATTCCGCTCGTGCGCGGCAAAGTGTTTGATGCGCCCTCGCCGAATTCAATGGAGTCACCCATGCCAACCCCGCACACCGCGACGCGATATACATGGAACGATCTCTCGCAGGACCGTCCGATGGACAAACTTGCCCGCCGCCGCATCATCGGCACGCAAATGATGCTTTCGCAGGTGCACCTTCAGAAAGGCTGTCACGTGCCTACGCACGCCCATTCCAATGAGCAGTTCGCGCTCATTGTTTCGGGCAAGTTGCGCTTCGGCATCGGGGCGGAAGGCACGGCTGAGCGGCGTGAAGTCGATGTCAGTGCGGGCGAAGTGATGCACCTTCCGTCCAACGTGCCGCATTCCGCCGACGCGCTGGAAGACACTTTGGTCATCGACCTCTTCAGCCCGCCCAGTGAAACAACCGGAATTGATCGACACTGAGCGACCGTTTACGCCGATGAACAAGGCCGCGCTGCCGCGCATGGCTGCGCGGACTGGCAGTAAAATGTCCGCGTCAATCCGCATTCCGCGTGCCAGCATTCCAGGTGACTCAAGCACCGATACATGACCGATCAAATGAAGGGACAGCGAATGCCGCTGGTCGCCGCGCCCGCGCCGTGGAAATCATCGCGCTGATTGCGCTTGGGCTGATGCTCATCTCGCAGATGACGGTCCGGCAATTTCCCGATCCGGACATGTTTCACGAAATGGCGACGTGGCGGGCCGCGCTCGAGCAAGGCAGTCTGCCGGTGGAAGACACGTTCGCATACACCCCCACTCGCGTTCCTGTGGTTCATCACGAATGGGGCACGGGGATGGTGCTGCACTGGATCGTGATTCACGGGGGCGAGCCGGGGCTGCTCGCGCTTCGCTACACGTTGACGGGACTGATCGCTGTTCTGTGCGTGTGGTGCGCCCGTCGCCGGGGCGCGGGCTGGCCCGCCGTCATCATGGTCGTTCCCCTGGCGGTCTTCATGGGCCACATCGGGCTGACCACTGTGCGGGCGCAGATGTTCACACTGACCGCGCTCGCCGCGCTGCTGTTGCTGCTGGATGTTGATCGAAGAGGCGGGCGCTGGTGGATTCTGCCGTGGCTGGTGATCTACACGATGTGGCTGAACCTGCACGCGGGGTTCGTGGTGGGCGCGGCGTTTGTCGGTTTGCACTGGGTTGAACAATTCATTCGCACGCGCACGCCGCAGTGGCATCTCATCTTCACCGGCGCAGCGATGGGCGCGTTGATGCTGGTGAATCCGTACGGCTGGGATTTCGTGCCGTTCATCTGGGAAAGCATCACGATGCAGCGGCCGAACATCCCCGAGTGGTGGCCGCTGTGGCGCTTGGAAGGCTCCGAGGCCCTGACGCTATATGTATACGTTTTCGGTGCGCTGCTGATTCTTTATTGCATGCTGCGCGGCGGTTGGAAATCCCTGTCCGGTCTGCTCATCGTGTTGCTGTGCGCGTACGCCTCGCTGCGGCATCTGCGTCACGCTTCGCTCTTTGCGGTGGTCATCCTTTGTTACCTTCCAGCCTTCGTGCAGGTCACGCCGCTGGGCACGCTGCTCGATCAACTCTGGATGCGCTACCGCAAGCCGATCGGTGTGGTCTTTGCCTTGGTGGGTTTCGTGTGTGTCTTTCTGCGGCCGCACCCGCCTTGGAAGCTATACGTGCCCGTGTCATTGGAAGATGAAAAGCACTACGGCATGCTGTATCCCGTCAGCGCTGCGGCGTACCTGCGAGAAATCAACTTCCACGGCAACGTCATGACACCCTTCACCAGCGGCGCGTACATCATCTGGACGCTTTATCCCAACGTGAAAGTCAGTCAGGACGGCCGATATGAAGTCGCCTACCAGCATGGCGTGATCGAGCAACTGCTTGCAACCTATTTCGGCAAGGAGCACTGGCGCGAAGGATTGGAGAAGCACCCCACCGATCTCGTGCTCGTGCCCCGATATTTCCCCCTCGCTGATCTCATGGCGAACGAATCAAATTGGCCACGAATCTACCGCGATGATGCGGTCGATATTTTCGCCCGGCCGGGATTGAGCCTGCAGGCGGTTGATCGCATCGGCAAGCCGCTGGCGCGTGATTTTCCCGATGGCACGTGATGCCGAGCGAAAAGGAACTGCCCATGACCACCGTGAACACAGCAACTGTTGGCGGGTACCGCAAACTGACATTCAATTCCGTTGATGAACTGCTCGCGGAGATTGATCGCATCATCGCTGCAGATCGGGCGAGCGCGCTGCGACGCTGCGGCAACTGGACCGCAGGCCAGATCTTCGGCCACCTTGCCGCGTGGATCAACTACGGCTGGGAGGGATACCCCGGACGAACTCCGCCGTGGTTCATTCGCTTCATCCTGCGACGAATGAAGATCAAGTATCTGCGCGACGGCATGCGCCGCGGCGTGAGAATCCCCCGCGTGAAAGAGGGAACCTTCGGCCTCGAACCGCTCAGCACCGAAGAAGGCGCGCAGCGGCTTCGGCAGGCGCTTGCGAGGCTGAAGAATCGCGAGCCCGTGAAGTTCGACAGTCCCGCCTTCGGCAAGATGAGCGATGAGGAACGAGTGCGATTCCAACTGCGACACGCCGAGTTGCATTTGGGCTATTTGCAATATTGATTCACGCGATCGGATAAGCGACCAGCGGCATCGGTCGAACCTCGACCAGTCACAGAGGCGTTTCGATCGGAGTGGAGCGACTGGTCAACGCGGCGGACGCCCTTCCATCCCGCTACACCTCAATCACAGTAAACGGCTTGTTGTGCACGCGGCGGAGGACCTGGATGCTGCAGTTGTACACCGGCACGCCTTTGGGAGTGTGGCCCGAATACGTGCCATGATGCGCGTGGCCGTGAAATACCGCATCAATTTCATAGCGGTCAATGGTCTCAGCCAACCGCGAGCAGCCCACGAAGGGAAAAATCTCAGGACTTTCGCCCTGCACCGTTTGCGCGATGGGCGCGTAATGCAGCGCGACGACCACGCGCGTGGTGTTCAGACGGACAAGCGCGTTCTCCAGCGCAAGCGCTTCGTTCACCGCCTCGGTGACAAAATGCTTGGTGGCTTCCTCGCCGAAGGATCCCAGCATGTGGTTGCCGAACCCGCCGCCGAATCCTTTCACGCCGGCGAATCCCACATCATTCAACTCGAATGTTTCATCCTCCAGGAAAATGACGTTCGATCTCCGCAGGATGCGCTTGACGGCGTCGGCGTTGCCGTGGTGGTGGTCGTGGTTGCCCAGCACCGCCAGCGCGGGGATGCGCAGCAGCGCAAGGTCGGCAGCAAGGTTTTCGGCTTCTTCGGGCATGCCCAGATTGGTCAGGTCGCCGCACATGATCAGCACGTCGGCCTGCTCGGAGATGTCGAGGAACATCTGGCGGTATTCGCGCTCGTGGCCCAGGTGCGCGTGCAGATCGCCCACCGCCGCGACGCGCAGCGTGCGATTGAGCGCGGCTCTCGCCGAGGGATGCGTGTGCGTTTCGATCATGGGAATTCATCGTCGCCAACCAGGTCGGCGAAGCCCCATTGCTTGATGTCAATGAGATAGTCATCGCGCGAGAAGATCCGGCCGCGGCAGACGCGCGTCTCCGGCGGGGGCAGCGTCATCTGCGTGTGCAGCCGGTTCAGCAATTCCTTCAGCAGCCATTGCGGGATGCGATTGCGCTCCGAGGGATACACGTAGCGGAAATACAGCAGGTGAAACAGCAGCACCTCCCAGTGCATGTCCATGTAAGAGAACAGCCGCTTCCAGTCCACGCGCTCGCCCTGCCTAAGGATCAGGTGGGCCACGTCGTTCACATCGCACTTGATGCGATCCAGAATGAACACCTTGGACCAGATCATCTCGGTGGGCGGCAGGAGTTTGACGTGCACCGAAGAGATCGTCGCAGTGACATTTTCCGTGAACCATTGATCGGTGATCTGCGCTGCGCCGTTTGCCGACCCGAAGACCACATCGCAGAAGTGCCTGCCGCGGCGGATCTTGGCGATCCAGCGCTCGTCCTCGACTTCCACGCGATAGCGCGCGGCTTCGGCGACCTTCAGAATGCGCGGGTAATCGCCCGGATGGCAGAAAATGTCCACGTCCTTGGTCTTGCGATCCATGCCGAGATAGACGTTCATGGCGTACGTGCCGCCCACGCGATAGGGAATGCGCGAGCGGTTGAGCAGCCGCAAGAGGCCTGCGGAAAATTCCCGGCGCGACGCATTGGCGGGTTTCGGGCTTCGCTTTTTCTTCCCCATGGGCATGAGATTCCGAAGCGCCGGTCTCAGAACCATTCGTCGCCGGTCACAGCCGGGGAATCGGAATCAGCCCCCATTTGGACCCGCGAGGCATTGAAGACGGGCGCGCGACAATCGCCCTTGATTCAACCGGCAGATCGCAAAGGCGAACAGGCGGTGACCTATCCCGTTGAAACTGATCCCTTTATGTGGGCGGTTCGGGCGCGCAAACCGTTGAGGCCGCACAGGTTACGGCCACCGCTTGCAGCCAGACCCAATAAATGGCAATGTGGTGCGTTGTAACTCTCTGGATCCGGTCGCTTTGACTGAGAACCGCAAACGGACGTCCTCTCCTCCAACTTCAAGGAGTTTTTCGATGCGAGCATTCAACGTTCTTCTTTCCTCGGCGGTGGTGGGCGCGCTGTGCCTGTCCGTCGCGGCGCAGCAAACGCCTCCCGCACAAGACACCCCGCCAGCACAGGGCCAAGGCCGCGGCCCCGGCATGGGGCCACGCACGATGCTGCCGCCGGAGAAAGCCACCGCAGCCTGGGAACTTGAAGCCAAGACGGTCTCCAAGAGTCTCAATCTCACCGACGATCAAACCGCACAAGTCGTGACGGCCTACGGCGATGCGCGCAAGAGCCACGCCGCCGCCATGGATCAGCTGCGGCGGGAGATGATGGAGAAAATGCAGGAAAGCAGCGGCGAGGAGCAGGACGTTGCCGCCCGCCGCGCTGAAATGCAGCAGGCCTTCGCTGACCTGCTCAAGACCGAGCGCGGCAAACTGCGCGATGAACTTGTCAAGACCGTTGACGAACATCAAGCCAACAAGGCCATGGAAACATTGGGCACGTTCAACCCCAACTGGGACATGATGGTGAGTACGCTCGCGGGCTTTGATCTTGAGCAGCCCAAATTGGATGAAGCGCTCACCGCGACCCAGGCCTACGTTGCCGCCATGGGCAAGGCGATGGACAGCGGCGATCGCGATTCGGCGCGCACCGCTAACCAGGAAGCGCGCAAGCAATTGACCGACACCGTCAAGCCGCTGCTTACTGAGGAGCAGTTCGGCCGATTCCAGCGCGCCATGGGCGGCGCGGGACGCGGGCCGGCCGCACGCGGCGGCGACGGTGAACCCGGACGCGGCGGTCGAGGTG
>CAMPIL010000121.1 GCA_946886375.1 uncultured Phycisphaerales bacterium | reverse complement strand
CATCGCGATGCGTTGGATAGAATGTCGTGCAGCATAAAGGAACTTTCGATGGCACAAACACTTTCCACGATGCCTGAACTGGGCATGAACGCGCCTGAGTTTTCGTTGCCTGATGTCAACGGCGAAACCGTTTCGCTGCGCGACTTTCAATCTGCCCCCGCGCTGCTGGTCATGTTCATCTGCAATCACTGCCCGTTTGTCAAGCACGTGCGGCAGGAACTTGCGCGCCTCGGAGCCGACTATCAGAAAAAGGGCGCAGCAGTTGTCGCGATCAACTCCAACGACGTCGTGAAACATCCCGATGACAGCCCGGCGAAGATGAAGGAGGAGGCCAAGGCCGCGGGGTACACGTTCCCGTATCTCTTCGACGAATCGCAGGAAGTCGCCCGCGAATATAGGGCTGCGTGCACGCCGGATTTTTTCGTCTTCGACGGGAACAGACGGCTGGCGTATCGCGGCCAGTTGGATGACAGCCGTCCGGGCAATAATGTTCCGGTGACGGGCAAGGACCTGCGGGCCGCGCTGGATGCGGTGATTGCGGGCAAGCCCGTTCCGGGCAATCAGAAGCCGAGCATTGGCTGCAACATCAAGTGGAAGCCCGGGAACGAACCTGCGCAGTAATGATGTAGACTGTCGTGGCGGTCGAACCGAGGACCACCATGCAGACGGGCAATGATGATCAATCAAGTCTGGAGCGGCTGCTCAACGCCGCGCACCCCTGCATCAGCATCGTGACGCAGGAAGAACGCCACGCGCTGGAATTGGTGCAGGCGGCGGTGCTCGGTTCGCAACGGCCTTTGTGGGTGTGGTCGATAGTCGGCGGCGTGAGCGCGGGCATTTTCGAGGACGACAAGTCGCTGCCCAACACCGAGAATCCCGCCGCCGCGCTCTATCACTTCGCCAACCAGATGGTCACGCCCGGCGTGTGCGTGATGCTCGACCTCTGCGCGCATTTGAGCGATGAGCGCACGCTGCGCGCCCTGCGCGAAGCGATTCACGAGTTCCGCGTCAACGGCGGCTGCCTGATCCTGATCGATCACAGTGACCAGTTGCCGGCGGTCATCGTTTCGGAAGTCACGCGGCTGGACCTTTCGCTGCCGGATGTGGATGAACTGGAGCGGATCATCCGCAGGACGATTCGGCGGCTGAATCGAGAGAACCGGGCGATCCAGGCCCGCCTGTCCAAGGGCGAATTCCAGACGATGCTGCGCAACCTGCGCGGCCTCACGCGCCTGCAGGCTGAACAGATCATCATCGACGCAGTCGCCTCCGACAGCCGCCTCGATGCGAACGATATGAATTCGATCCTCGCGCACAAGCGGCAGAAACTGCATCGCGATGGCGTGCTGGAGTACGTTGAGACGCCGGTCGATCTCAGCGAGATCGGCGGCTTGAACTGCCTGAAGCAGTGGCTCAAGCATCGGCAGAATGCCTTGTCGGATGAGGCGGTGGCATTCGGCCTCACCCCGCCGCGAGGCGTGCTGCTGCTGGGCGTGCAAGGCGCAGGCAAGAGTCTTTCCGCCAAAGCGATCGCAACGGCATGGCAGCGACCGTTGTTGCGGCTCGATCCGGGGGCGCTGTACGACCGCTACATCGGCGAATCGGAGCGCCGGCTGCGCGAAGCACTGAGGCAGGCCGAGATGATGGCGCCCATCGTGTTGTGGATCGATGAAATCGAGAAAGGCTTCGCTTCCGCTGCTTCGCGCTCGGTGGATGGCGGGCTGTCGCAGCGCATGTTCGGCTCGCTCCTGACGTGGATGCAGGAACACAAGGCCCCGGTGTTTCTCATCGCCACCGCCAACGACATTGACGCGCTGCCCCCGGAACTGCTGCGCAAGGGGCGGTTCGATGAGATTTTCTTCATCGACCTGCCCAGTGAGGATGTGCGGCGGGACATCTTCGCCATTCATCTGAAGAAGCGCGGACGTAATTCCGCGACGTTCGATCTCGACGCTCTTGCCAAGGCATCCCCAGGTTTCAGCGGCGCGGAGGTTGAGCAAGCGGTGATCGCCGCCCTCCATGAAGCGTTTTCCACCGGGAAGGATTTGGCGACCGATGGCATTCTGTCGGTGGTTCGCCGGTCGCCCCCGCTCTCGGTGACCATGGCTGAGCGAATTGCTGCGCTGCGCGAGTGGGCTCAGGGGCGATGCGTGCCGGCTGACTGAGCCCGCTTATCCCACGTGAACGACGATCTTCCGCTCGGCTCCCTTGTGGCGGTGCTCCCAGAGGTAAATCCCCTGCCAGCGGCCGAGGGCGAGTTTGCCGTTCATGATCGGAATGGTCAGCGTGGTCTGCGTCATGGCGGCCTTGATGTGCGAGGGCATGTCGTCGGGGCCTTCCTCGGTGTGGGTGAACAGCGGATCGTTCTCCTTCACGAGGCGGTTGAACCACTGCTCCAGATCGCGGCGGGCGGAAGGGTCGGCGTTTTCCTGGATCACCAGACTCGCCGAAGTGTGCTGGATGAACAGCGTGCAGAGGCCGGTTTCAGCCCCGGCGTCGCGCACGGCAGCGGCGATCGTGGCGGTGATCTCGTGCAGGCCCTGCCGTTGAGTCGGGACGGTGATCTGCTTGACCATATCCTCACAATACCGGTGAACGCCGGTCGTGACGAGCCGGCGCGGCCCGGCACAGTCGCCCGCCGCTGGTGGCCGGTGCGCGTGAAATTGGCTGGCATTCATCAAGAAAATTGCGTTGGACTTTCGTACACTAACCCCCATGGAAAGACCCGCCACGACGATCAGCACGGCCGCCATCACGCCTTCCATCCCGGTTCGCCGGGGGTTGGAGCCGGCGTGGACCATTGATGATGCGCGCGAACTGTATCAGATTCGCCGCTGGGGCAGCGGGTTCTTCGACATCAACGACGCAGGACACGTGGTTGCCCGGCCACACAAGACCAGGCAGCCCGAAATTGATCTGCACGAGATCATCCAGGGCTTGAGGGAGCGCGGCATCAAGACGCCGGTGATTCTTGCGTTCAGCGATCTGCTGGCGCGCCGATTGACCGATCTTCATCAGGCGTTCACCAACGCCATTGCCGAGCATGGTTACAAGGGCGTGTATCGCGCGGTGTATCCCATCAAGGTGAATCAGCAGCGGCACGTCGTGGAAGAAGTGCAGGCGTGCGGACGCGAATTCGGCTTCGGTCTTGAAGTCGGCTCCAAGCCCGAACTGCTCGCAGTGATGGGCATGACCACCGAAACCCCCGATGCGCTGATCATCTGCAACGGGTTCAAAGAAGACAAGTACGTCGAGTTCGTCACGATGGCGGCCAAACTTGGCCGCACCATCATTCCCGTGATTGAGAACATCGAGGAACTGCGCCTGATTCTGCGGCAGGCAGAGCGTTTTCAGGTGAGGCCTCGCATCGGCGTGCGCGTCAATCTCAATTCGCCCGGAGCCGGTCGCTGGCGACATTCCAGCGGCGCGAAGGCCAAGTTCGGCCTGTCGATCTCCGAAGTGCTCGACGTGTTCGGCATCCTGAAGCGCGAAGGCATGCAGGACTGCCTGCAACTGCTGCACTGCCACCTGGGAAGCCAGATTCACGACATTCGCAACGTCAATGCGGGCGTCAATGAACTGGCGCGCGTCTACGTTGAACTCGCCAAGATGGGTGCGGGCCTGCGCTACCTTGACGTCGGCGGCGGCCTGGGCGTGGACTACGATGGAAGCCAGACCAACTTCGAGTTCTCCACCAACTACTCGCTGACCGAATACGCCAGCAACATCGTCTACCGCATCATGAGCGTGTGCGATGAAGACAGCATTCCGCACCCGACGATCATCACCGAATCCGGCCGCGCCATGGTGGCCCATCACAGCGTGCTGGTGTTCGATGTGCTGGGCTCGAACAGCGCTGATCGGTTTGTCGTGCCTGAGGAATTCGCCAACATCAACGGCGGCGAGACGCCGCGGCCAATCCTCGACTTGCTGGACGCCTACAAGAACGTCTCCGAGCGCCGCCTGTTGGAATGCTATCACGATGCGCTGCAGGCCCGCGAGGAAGCGATGAGCCTGTTCAACCTCGGCCACATGAGCCTGCAGCACCGCAGCATGGTCGATAACATCTTCAGGGCAACCACCGCAAAGATTCGCGACAAGTGCCCCGATCTGGAATCCATCCCAGAAGAGTTGCAGGACCTTGAAACGCAACTCAGCGACACGTACTTCGGGAACCTCTCGATCTTCCAATCGCTGCCTGATATCTGGGCAATCAATCAGATTTTCCCCGTCATGCCGATCCATCGCCTGAGCGAGCGGCCGACGCGGCACGCGATCATCGCCGATGTGACGTGCGACTCCGACGGCAAGATCGACCGCTTCGTCGACCTGCGTGACATCAAGAAGACGCTGGAACTGCACCCCATCCAGCATGGCGATGAGTATTACCTCGCCGCGTTCCTCGTGGGCGCGTACCAGGAGACGCTGGGCGACCTGCACAATCTCTTTGGCGACACGCACGTGGTGCACATTCGCCTGGATGACAATGGCAAATGGTGGATCAATCACGTCGTGGACGGCGACGCGGTGCGCGATGTGCTGAACTACGTGCAGTACGACGTGGAGAAGTTGCGACAGGAAATCCGCCGCGAGTGCGAACGGGCCGTGCGCGACAATCGCCTGAGCGTGGCGGAAAGCCAGTCGATGACCAAGGCATATGAAGGCGGCCTGGCGGGATACACGTACCTCGAGTGAGTCGATTTACGGTCGACGACTTTCGAATTACGATTGGATGCTCAACTTCCAGAACACGGAGGACACAGAGGCAGCCAGAGTGAATGTCCTCCTCGGTGATCGCTCCATCATCCGTGTTTCATCAGTTCAATCGTCACTCCCAGATCGCACATCCACTCATGTCCAGCAAAACTCCTCCAGGTTTCGGCGGTCTGCCCGCCGAGTTTCGCAATCCCAAGACGGCGCAGATCGCTGTGCTTCCGGTTCCGTACGACAAGACCAGCACGTGGAAAAAAGGCGCGGACAAGGGTCCTGCCGCGCTGATCGCTGCCAGCGCGAACATGGAGTTGTACGACATCGCCACGAAATCCGAGGTCTATCGCCGTGGCATCCACACCCTTGCGCCAATCCGGCACGCCGGCACGCCCGACACGCTGGCCGACAAGGTCGAAAGAGCGATGGGAGACTTGTGGGATCGCAAGAAATTCCCGGTCCTGCTGGGCGGGGAACATTCAGTGTCGGTTGGGGCGTTTCGCGCCGCGCACGCCCAATACGGCGATTCGCTGACCATTCTGCAGATTGACGCTCACGCCGACACGCGCGAGAGTTATCACGGCTCCTCGTGCAATCACGCGTGCGTGATGGCCCGCGCCCGCGAACTGTGCCCAATCACGCAAGTCGGCATTCGTGCGGTCGATGTGGAGGAAGTCGCCGGTCTCGATCCCCGCCGCGTGTTCTTCGCCCATGAGATTGCAGGCAATCCCAACCAGCGGTGGATGGATGTGGTCATCGGCCAGCAGAAGTCCAACGTGTACGTCACGATCGACCTGGATGGATTGGACCCATCGCTGCTTCCCGCCACCGGCACGCCGGAGCCGGGCGGACTGAGTTGGAACGAGGTCAACACCCTGCTGGACAAACTCATCGGTCAACGCAACGTGGTGGGCTTTGACGTAGTGGAACTCCTGCCCAAGAAGGAATTGTGGGCCAGCGATTTCGTTGCAGCAAAACTGGTGTACCGATTTTTGAGCATGGTGTTTGCAAAGTAACCCGAACGGTTCATCGCACACGCACCGGCGCAAATAACAATTTCCGTCAGCCCCGCGTCATCCTCGACGCGCCCGTCGGCACAACGCCACGTGGCAAAATGGAATTCCCACTGCGGCCGTGACACAACGCGACACGATCGGATAATCTCCAATATCCGGAATGTCAAAACCGGTGACCGTCGGCCATTCGTTCGGACGCCCGAGCAGCCGCTTGACGGCACGCTCCGCACGCAGCACTGGGTTGGACCACAAATAATCCAGATGCGCGACCAAACCCTGTACGGCTCGTCCACGTTGGACCGCTGCATGGGACATCACCTGCGCACGGACATCCACTTCCTCAAAATACGTGGACAGCAATTCACGAAACTCATCGGCATACCACTCGATCGTGTGGTGCGGATTGTTCGGCCGGCCGTTGACCCACGGCTGGTACGGCCCGTTGCGATCGGGCGTTGAACACATGAACAACCCATCCGCATCGAGCAATCGAACCACCTGGGCCAGGAATTGCTTGGGATGTTGCAGGTGCTCAATGTTTTCGAAATTGCAGATCAAATCAAATGGTCCCTCCACTCGCTGCAAGGTCTGGCAATCATCCACGATGAAGGCCAAATGCGGCAGCCGATAGGTTGCAGCCGCCTGCGCGATGGTCGGGGCGTCAATATCGACGGCCATTACTTGCCGGGCCCCGGCTTCATGGAGGATCGCCGCACCGTAACCCGGTCCGGTCCCGGCATCCAACACCCGCGCGCGTTCACAATGCCGCGCGGCAAAAAAATAACGAGCCAGGTGATCCGCATGCATCCGCTCCCAGCCGCGCGTGCCGGGGATCGCTCGCTCGGGCGCCGGCATCTGCATCGGTTGTATGGTCAATGTGCTCATGAGCGTGCTCCATTGAATGTGGAAATACGCTACACCAGTCCGCGCGAAGCGGCATCAGCAAGCGAACGGCTTCAGTTCAATGCGGGTAAATTGCTGAGTTCGCCATCCGCGCCATTCACCATCCCAGCACGCGCGCGAAAATCAGCGGGGCGCAGATCGTCGCATCGCTCTCGACGATGAACTTCGGCGTCTTCATTTCCAACTTTCCCCAGGTGATTTTCTCATTGGGCGTCGCGCCGCTGTACCCGCCGTAACTCGTCGGGGCGTCGGAAATCTGGCAGAAATAGCCCCAAAGCGGAACGCTCGTTCGCTTTAAGTCCTGATGCAGCATCGGCACCACGCAAATCGGGAAATCCCCCGCGATCCCGCCGCCGATCTGGAAGAATCCGATCGAACCAACCTTCGTGCTTCGCCTGGTGGATTTTGCATTTCGGACTTTGGACTTTGTTTCAGTTTGAAGCGTGATAGTCTTGGAGTTCTTCGTGTACCACTCCGCCAAATACATCATGTACTCGATCCCGCTGCGCACCGTATGCACGTTCTTGATGTCGCGCTCAATGCAGTGGGCCGCGTAAATATTTCCCAGCGTCGAGTCTTCCCAACCAGGCACAATGATCGGCAGATTCTTTTGCGCCGCGGCCAGCAGCCATGAATGCTTCGGATCGATCTGATAATACTTCTTGAGTTTCCCCTTCAGCAAGATGCGATAGAAAAACTCGTGCGGGAAGTACCGCTCACCACTTCTATCCGCCGCGGTCCATTCATCCAGCACCGAACGCTCCAGCCGGCGGATCGCTTCCTCTTCGGGAATGCACGTGTCCGTCACGCGATTGAGGTGCTTGTTGTACAACTTCACCTCGTCCTGATCCGAAAGCGCCCGCCAGTCCGGCACGCGGACATAGTGATCGTGCGCGACGAGATTGAAAATGTCCTCTTCAAGATTCGCGCCCGTGCAGGAAATGGCATGAACCTTTCCCTTGCGGATCATCTCCGCCAGCGAAATGCCCAGTTCGGCGGTGCTCATCGCACCGGCGAGCGTCACAAGCATCTTGCCGCCCGAGTCAATGTGCCGCACGTACGCGTCGGCCGCGTCCACGAGGGAGGCGGCGTTGAAGTGGCGATAGTGATGCCTGATGAATTGCGTGATCTTCATGGAGCGGAAAGGGTACGAATCGCGACGCGTGATGGCAAATCTGTCAGTGTTGCGCAGCAGACGCGACTTCGTCTGCCGGGGCACCTTCGGGCGCGGTGGTCGGCTGCGGTTGGGCCTCGAACACCTGCCATCCGCCGCCCAGGGCTTTGTACAGCGCGATGTACGCAGACGTCACATCCCGCTCGCTTTGGGCAAGTTGATCTTCAACCAGGTACAGCGATCGCTGCGACTCCAGCACGTTGAGAAAATCGCCCACGCCGCGCGAATACAACTCGTTGGCCAGTTCAACGGCCCGGCGGTTGGCGGCCACGGCTTCGGTCAACGCCTCGCGGCGAGATTGCTGCTTCCAGAACGCCACCAGCGAATTCTCCACATCCGCCAACGACAGCAGCACCGTGCGTTCGTACTGGGCGAGCGCCTGCTCCTGGACGGCGTTCTGAACCTGGATGTTCGCGCGAATGCTTCCGCCCGCGAACACCGGCCAGGAAACCGACGGTCCGAAGCTGTACGCCAGACTGCTGCCGTTGAAAAGCAACGCGGCGTCCTCTGCGGCAAGACTGATTGAACCGGTCAGCAGGAATCGAGGGAACAGGTCCGCCGTCGCCACGCCGATCCGGGCGGTTGCCGCCGCCAGTTGCCGTTCCGCCGCGCGAATGTCCGGCCGGCGGCGCAGCAAATCCGAAGGCAGCCCGACCGGCACCTGCGCCGGCGAACTGGGAATCGGCCCCGGCGCCGCGAGTTCATCAATCAACGCGCCCGGCTCACGCGCCAGCAGCACCGCAAGCGCGTACATCGACTGGCGCAACGCGGTCTCAAGCACCGGCACTTGCGAACGCGTGGTCGCCAGTTGCGCGCGGGCCTGGGCCACGTCGAGTTCGCTGACCAATCCTGCGTTGTAGCGCGCCTCGGAAATCTGCAGGGTCTCCCGCTGGGACTCGATGTTGTTGTTCGCGATTTCCAGCCGCCGTTGTGCATCTCGCGTTTCGACGTAATTCCGCGCGACCTCGGCCAGCAGCGTCACGAGCACATCGCGCCGGTCTTCGATCGCTGCGCCAAATTCAGCGTCGGCGGCTTCAACCGACCGCCGCACCCGGCCGAAGACGTCCAGTTCCCACGCGGCGTCAAAGCCCGTCTGGAAGAGATCGACATCCTGCCCTTGCGGCCCGAATTCGCCCCCGCCGCCGAACGAGTTCTCGCTGCGGCGGCTGCGCGTGTACGAACCGAATGCATCCACCTCCGGCCAGCGCCCGCCCGCAACGACAGCGCGCTGGGCGCGGGCTTCGCGCACTCGGGCCTGGGCGATGCGAAGATCGTAGTTCGCCTCCACCGCGCGCTGAATCAGTGAATTCAGCATCGAGTCCGAAAGCAATTCCCACCACGTCACGACCTCCAACGGTTGAGCCGTAATCCCGCCTTCCTGGTCGATGGTCCACGCGGCCGGCGTCTGGGTGACGGGCGGAGCGTAGTTCGGACCCACTGCGCAGCCGCATGCCAGGAAAACGGCGGCGAGAATTGATCCAATGCTGAAAATTCGATTCATTCTGAAATTGCTCCCTCTGTCGTGCGGCGGGCATTCGGCGAATCCGCTGGTGATTGGGCGTCATCCACCGACGGGGCTTCGATCATCACATCCATCAACTGGCCGACGTACACCGGCATGTCACCGGCCTTGAGTCGATAAATCACCTGCAGCACGCGCGTATCTACGCGCTCCGTGCTCGCGCCGGTGAGCGAACGCTTGGGGATGATGTACGGCTCGAACCGGACAAACTGCAAG
>CAMPIL010000120.1 GCA_946886375.1 uncultured Phycisphaerales bacterium | reverse complement strand
GTTCGGGAACCTGTTGAGCAACTGCAAGAAGATCAAGCCGCCGCTGGACGAGCGGGCGATCAGCAAGGTGGAAACGGCGCTGCGCGGCAAGGATGTGGCGGCGTTCATCATGGAGCCGGTGATCATGAACCTGGGCGTGATGACGCCCGCGCTGGGATTTATGGATGAACTGCGGCGGCTGTGCACGCGCACGGGCACAGCGTTGATCTTCGATGAAGTGGCGTGCGGGTTCGGGCGCACGGGAACCATGGTCGCCACCGAGCATTTCGACATCGAGCCGGACATCATGTGTTTGGCGAAGGCGATCACGGGCGGGTATGCGGGCTTGGGCGCGGTGATCATGTCGCAGAGCATTGCTGGCGAGGTCGAAGGCGAATTCGCGCCGTGGTCAACCTACGGCTGGCACCCCTTGAGCGTGGCGGCGGCGATTGCGGACGTTCGCTACATCATCAAGCATCAATTGAAGTTGCTCCGGCACGTCAATGAAATGGGCGAGTACCTTCGCGAACGCCTGGAGCAGATGGCGTTTCAGCATGAGCCGGTTTTTCGCGTAAAGGGACTGGCGATCGGCGTGGAGTTTGAGCAAGAGGGCTATGCCGATGAGATTCAGGAGCGGTGCTTTAAGGAAGGATTGCTGGTGAGCGGGGACGATGATGTGCTGATGCTGCTGCCGGCGTTGACGGTGGAGCGCGCGACGGCGGAGGCGGGGCTGGATATCCTTGAGCGGTGCGTCTGACGCGGTGGCAGAGGATTTGGCGGTTCCCGGCCTTCCGCCGGGGGGCGGACCAACTTTGTTCAACGTCCTAACGTATGAGCGGTAGAGTTTGTCTCGGCCGCTGGCCGTTTTGACGTTTCGCTCGCTTTCGCCTTCCGCCTGATCCGCCGCCCATGGCTGAAACCTCCAGAACCAGAGCCGAGAACTACCTTGCCCCGGAGACGCTGGTGCAATTGGCTCCGTTTGAACTGCGGGCCAAGATGATCGTGGAAGGCGTGATGAGCGGCATGCACCGCTCGCCGTATCAGGGCATGGCGGTTGAGTTCGCTCAGCACCGCCAGTACGTCGCGGGTGATGACCTCAAGCACCTGGACTGGAAGGTGTACGGCCGGTCCGACAAGTTGTACATCAAGCAGTACCAGCAGGAAACCAATCTCGATGTGATCCTGCTGATCGATGCATCGGCTTCAATGGCGTACGGCACGCTGGGTGTAAAGAAGGATTGGGGCGGCACGCGGGCCAGCGACGCCAAGCGGGTGTGGACGAAGTTCGATCACGCCACCGCGACGGCAGTGGCGATCGCGTATGTGTGTCTGCAGCAGCAGGACCGGGTGGGCGTGGCGGTGTTCGCAGATGAAATCAAGGCGATGGTGAAGCGATCCAGCGCGCGCGGCCAGTGGAAGTCGATCGTCAACACGCTGAACGTGCACCCGGTTCAGGCGCGCACCAACATCGCCAAGGTAACCGAGCAGACTCTGGGCAAGGTGCAGAACCGCGCGTTGTTCATCATCATCTCGGACTTTTTCGATGAGATTGAATCGATCCGCGGCGCGCTGGCGAGGTTCCGCCACCGCAGGCACGATGTGATCCTGATGCAGGCACTGGACCGGCAGGAACTGCGGTTTGATTTCGCGCAGTCCGCGCCGTTTGAAGGCATGGAGAACGAAGGCAAGTTGCGGGTCGACCCGCGCGCGCTGCGGCAGGCGTACCTGGATTCCATCGGCGCGCACATGGATGCGGTCAGCCGGGCCGCACTGAGTTTCGGGTTCGATTACATCCGCATGGACACGCACGAATCGGTCGGGCCGGCGTTGAGTTACCTGCTGGCGCGGCGAAACGCGCAGATCAAACGGAGCAAGATCGGGTGATTTGGATTGACGATTCACGATTGACGATGTGCGCCCTGCCGCCAGCGAAAGCCCGCGGCGGGCACGGTGTGGGCCTTGGGAAGGTGCGCGCATGACGTTTGTCACCGCTGGTCTTGCGATCGCCGGGTTGCTCGCGGTTTCGATACCGATCCTGATTCACCTGCTGGCTCGCCAGCGGCGCAAGCCTGTTGAGTGGGCGGCGATGCGGTTTCTGATCGAGGCGTTCCGCAAGCACCGCAGGCGTTTGCAACTCGAGCAGATCATTCTGCTGGCGGTGCGCTGCCTGATCGTCGCACTGCTTGGGCTTGCACTGGCCCGGCCGATCCTTGAGGCCACGGGATTGATCGCGGCGGGCGGCTCGCGCGCGGTGTTCCTGGTGATTGACGATGGCATGGTGTCCGGCGTGACGGGCGATGATGGCCGCACCGCGCTGCAGCGGCACGTGCGGCAGGCGGCTGATCTTGTGCGCTCACTGGGGCCGGGCGATGCGGTCGGGCTGATCACAGCAGCCCGCCCCGCGAAGGCGCTGCTTTCGCCTCCATCGACTGATCGCGCTGCGGTGATCGAGCTGCTTGAATCGCTGGCGTCCAAGGAATCGCCGACTGATCTTGCCGGCGCGTTCGGCTTGGTGAAGGGCGCGGCCGATGAATCGCGCAAGACGCAGCAGCAGACGTTGGTGTACTTGTTCAGCGAGTTTCGCGGCGGCTCCGCGCCGCTGGATGCTCCACTGCCCGCCACGCAGGTGGATGCTGAGGGTGCGGTGAAATTGTTCGCGTCTCCCGCGGCCGACCAGGCCGTGAGCAATATTCAAATCGTCTCGATTGATCCGGTTCGCAGCCTGCTGCTGCCGGGCGCGACCGATGGCACGGGGCAGGTGACGGTGCGGCTGGCGCGCTCGGGCGGCGCGGCTTCTGTGGGCGATGTTTCAACCGTGCGGCTGTCGGGCGAAGGCCTGCCGGCGATTGCTCCGCGCAACGTGCAGTGGCAGCCGGGCCAGACGCACGCGGATGTGAAGTTCGCGGTGAACCTGGGCGGATCATCGGATCGCGCGCTGGGCCTGACGGCATCAATCGATGACGATGCGCTGAACGCCGACAACCAGCGTCACGTTTCGCTGGAGTTGCGCAACCAGATTCGCGTGCTGTTGATCGACCGGCGAAGTTTCGGTTTCGAGCGGACGCTGGATCAATTGAGCGCGGGGCAGTGGATTCGCAGGGCTCTGGAGCCGCGCGACAAGAGTCCGATTCAGATCGTGGAAGTTGAACCGGCGGCGCTCGACCTGGCTGATGTGCGCACCGCGGACGTGGCGATGCTCCCGCGGCCGGACTTGCTGACCGATGCGGGATGGAAGGTGCTGCGCGAGTTCGTGAATCGCGACGGGTTGCTCATCATCACGCCCCCCGCCGAAGTGAACGTGCACCAGTGGACCGAGCACCTTTCCAAGGACCTGCAACTGCCCTGGCGATTGGCGCTGGAAGTGCAGCAGTATCCCGAAGGCCTGGCGATGGGCGAAGAGCAGCCCGCAGCGGAATTGCTGCGGCTGGTCTCCAGCGAGATGGATGACCTGGTGCGGCCGGTGCTGGCAATGCGCGTGCTGGCGGTCGACCGCAACCAGACCCAGGCCTCGCCGCTGCTGACGTTCGCCGACGGCTCGCCCATGGCGATTGCAGGAAGCCCCGAGGAAATAGCGCCGGGCGAGAGCGCTGCATCCAACGGCTCTGCGCCGGATCGCGCAGCCAGCCAGCAGCGCACAGCCGCGCGCGGGCTGGTGGTGTACCTTGCGGTCGCGCCGGAACTGGCGTGGACGAACCTGCCCAGCAAGCCGCTGATGGTTCCCTTGTTCCACGAAATGGTGCGGCAGGGGTTGAGCGTGATTCGCGCCTCGCAACAGTTGCAGGTGGGCGAGCAGCCTGCGCTGGCGAGCATGGCTGCGGCACGCGAAGTCGTCGAGCCGGGCGGCCGCCGCATCGCCCTTGATCGGGCCGGCCGAACGCAGCAGCCGCTGGACAAGGCGGGCGTGTACACGGTGATGGATCAGTCCAATCATCCGATCGGGCAACTTGCAGTCAACGTCGATCCGGTGGCCGGCGAAACGAACGTGCAGAGCGCGGCCGCGGTCGAATCGTGGCTGCAGACTTCCGGACCTTGGACCACGTTCGATGCCAGCAATATCGCGGCGTCGCTGTCGGTCGATCGCGCCACCTCGCCCATCGCAGGATTCCTCTTGCTGGCCGTGCTGGCGCTGGCGATATTGGAAACACTGCTTGCGCGGTGGTTCAGCCACGCCTACCAGGCCAATGTGGCGCTTTCACGATTCGGCGACGTGGCGGGCCCGCGCAAATCATCAGCCGCCGTCGCGGAGACTGTTGCATGAACAGCGACTTCCTGCGATGGCTGCTGAACGTGAAGGCGATTCCCAAGGGAAGCGAATCGCTGCGACTGGCGTGGGAACACCCTTGGCCCAACTGGGTCTGGACGCTGCTGTTCATCGGAGCGGGCGTGCTTGCGCTGTGGAGTTACAGCAATCTTGTCGGCCGGCGGACCGGTCGCGGAATCCTCGCTACGGCGAGATTTCTGTTGCTGTTTCTCATCCTGATTCTCATCAGCGGGCCGATGCTCGAACTGCCGCGCGAAACGGTGGAGCAGGACTGGGTGCTCATGCTCGCCGATCGCAGCGCATCGATGTCGATTCGTGATGCGGCGGAACCGGGCGATGACTCAACAACTGCCGCGCGCATCAGCCGCGATGAGCAGTTGCGCGAATCGCTGGCTGACCAGGAGCCATTGCTCGCAGCGCTGGCCCGCCGGAAGAACGTGGTCTGGATGGGCTTCCATGCCGGCGCGTTCAATTTGGCGGAGAATCAGTCCGCAGCAACGCAGCCTGCCAGTGTTGGCGATGCACTGAAAGTGCCCGGCGCGAGTGTGCCTGAACTCGCCACGCCCACGGGCCGGCGCACGAATCTTGAAGCCGCGTTGGAGCAGGCGCTGCAGCGGGCCGCAGCGCGTCCGGTGAGCGGAATCGTGCTGTTCAGCGACGGGCGCACCGACAATCCTCCCAGCCGCTCGCTGGTTCGCCGGTTGCAAGCCGACGCCATTCCGCTGTTTGTCGTTCCGTTCGGCTCGGCCGATCCAGTGGGCGATCTTGCGATTCAGCGCGTGGAATCGCCCCGCCGTGCATTCGTGCGCGACAAGGTTCCGGTGGTGGTGGAAGTCGAAGCGCGCGGCATCAGCGCGGCCGGCGGGCGCGCGATGGTGAAACTCATCGACAAGTCCAGCGGCGAAACGCTGGATTCGCAGGAGATCGACGCCGCGGCCATCGCCCAGCAGGGCGAATCCAACGGCACGGTTGAAGTCACGCTCATCGCCGAACCTGCCCTCGCCGGCGAGGCGACGTGGGTGGCGGTGGTGGAACCGGTCGGCGGCGCATCGGCCGGGCAGGATGATTTGATCCCCGAGAACAACGCCAAGCCGCTGCAGATCGAATTGATCGATCGTCCGCTGCGGGTGCTGTACGTTGAGGGATATCCGCGCTGGGAATACCGGTACGTGAAGAACCTGCTGGTGCGCGAGAAGTCGGTGGAAAGTTCGGTGATGCTGATTTCCGCGGATCGCGATTTCGCGCAGGAAGGCAACCAGCCGATCACGCGTCTGCCTCGTTCGCCGGAGGAGTTTGCCGCATACGACGTGATTATTCTGGGCGATGTTCCCGCGACGTTCTTCTCGCCGCCGCAACTGGACATGATTCGCGCGCACGTGGCCGACCGAGGGGCGGGCTTGTTGTGGATTGCCGGCCCGCGCTCGCTGCCGAACACCTATGCGGGCACTGCGCTTGCGGACTTGCTGCCGATGCGCGGCTCGCTGAAATTGCCGCCGATCGGAGAGCCGGCGACGATGGTGCCCACCCCGCTGGCCGAGCGCCTGGGCGTATTGCGTTTGGAAACCGACCCCGCCGCGCAAGCCGAAGCAACGCCCCAGGGCTGGCCCGCGCAGTTGATGGATCCCACCACAGGCTGGTCGCGGCTGTTCTACGCGCAGCGGATCGAGCCGGGGCTGCTCAAGCCCACCGCAGAAGTACTCGCGCAAACGGTGACAAGTTACAACGGCACTCCCCTGCCGCTGGTGATGAGCATGCGCTACGGCGCGGGCCAGGGCATTTACGTGGCGACGGACGAAATCTGGCGTTGGCGCTTCGGCCGGGGTGAACTGCTTCCGGACCAGTTCTGGGTGCAGATGATCCGCATGCTTGGCCGCGAAAGCCTGACCACGGGCAGTGATCCAGCGACGCTGGAAGCCAACCCCCGCCGCGTCGCGGTGAATCAGCCCATGCGGATCGAACTGCGCCTGCTGGATGCGCAGTTGCTTCAGGCGCAGCGCACAACGGTGCGCGTCGCAGTTGAAACCGATTCCGGCCAGCGCGTTGGCGAGGTCGAACTGCAGCGCGTCGAGGGCACCGAGGACCGCTTCGCTGGAACGTACCTTGCCGATGCGCCGGGCCAACTGCGCGTTCGCGTGGATGATCCTGCCATGTCGGGTTTGCGCGCTCAGGCGCCAGCCGAAGTCTTCGAGCCGGATGATGAACTGCAGCGCCCTGAGGCCGATCACGAACTGCTTGCCTCGCTGGCCGCGGCCACGGGCGGAAGAGTACTACAGCCGGATGAACTCGAGGAACTGTCCAATTTGCCCAATCGCGCGGTGCACACGATGAATCCGCTGTCTGAACCCATCTGGGATTCGCCCTTGGCGTTGATGCTGGGGCTTCTGGCGCTGACGCTGGAATGGGTGGGTCGAAAGGTCATGCGGCTGGCGTGAGCGGCTGGTTTGGCGGAAGAAAGGTGGCTTTCAAACGTTTATCCACCGGGATGGCGGATTTTCTGGCGTCTGGCGTGCATGAGCACCTATCTTGATGTTGCCGCCGGTTCGATGTTTCTGTTGGAGGCAACCTCACCGGGCTGAAGCCAGTAGTGATGATCGAGGAACCCCATGCAGCAGGTGATTAGCGATCTTCAACGCCTCCAAAGCCGCAGCCGGATCATGCTGTTGATTCAACGGGGATCGATCCTGCTGGCGTGGATGCTGGCGGCGCTTATCGCGCTGATTCTGTTCGACTTTGCCATTCGCCTGCCCAGCGCGTTTCGCATGGTGCTTCTGCTGGCGGGACTTGGCGGGCTGGGCTACATGTTCTGGACGTACCTTCGGCCGGCGATCGCGTTTCGTCCCAGCCTGACGCAGATGGCTTTGCGAGTCGAGCGCGTGCTGCCGGGTGTTGCCGGACGACTTGCCTCGAGCGTGGAATTCGCGGCTGCAGGAATCGACCAGACCAATCAACTGGCGGCACGAAGCGTGCGCGAAACGCAGACGCGCCTGAGCGGAGAATCGGTGGCCAAGGCGATCGACTCTCGGCGAACGTGGCGTGACGCGGGCATTCTGCTGGGCGTGGCGGTTGCAGCCACGGCGCTGGCGGTGGCCGATCCGGCCTCCGCGGGGACTGGCCTCAAGCGAATTCTTCTTCCCTACAGCGGGACCAAGTGGCCGGCGCGCACTGGCGTGGAATCGCTGATGACCGCAACGGTGCACCCGCGAGGGGCCGCGCTGCCGCTGCGAGCGTCCGTGACCAAGGGCGCACCATCGCAGCGAATTGATGCGCATTATCGATTGCGCGTGGATGGATCGTTTCAGCCCTGGCAGCGCATCGTGCTTACCCATCAGGCCAACAGCGCGATTCACGAGCGGTTGATCGACACCAACGCGCAGGAGATCGAACTGTATTTTGCCAGCGATGACGATCAGACCGATTCGCAGCGCATTCAACTGGTTCCTCCGCCGGCGGTTCGCAGCGCAACGCTCACTGTCGAACCGCCCGCCTATGCCGCCGCGCATGTGCCGCCGTATCACGCGGAACTGGGCCAGGGCCTTGACGCACGCGCGGTGACCGACACGCCGTCGCTGGTTGGCTCCACGGCGACGCTTCGGCTGGAACTGAACAAGCCGCTGCCGATTGCCCAAGACGCGGGTTCACCCGAATGGGCGGTTTCAACGCTGGGATGGATGAGCGCGGACGGCGCAGCGATTCAGCAGCCGCAGGCGCCAGAATTCAACGTGAACCCGGCCGACCCTGCGACGTGGATTTTGCGCTGGCGCATCACCGGCACGCAGCCGCTGTCATTGCATCTTGTCGATGAACACGGATTGAGCAATTCCGATCCAATCGCCTACCGCATTGAGGCGACGGAGGACCTTCCACCGGCCGCCACGATCACCGAGCCGCAGTCTGATGAAGCGGTGCTGGCGACGGCGGTGATCGCGCTGCAAGCCGAGGCTCGCGATGATGTTGCGCTCTCATCGCTGGAACTTCAGGCGCACGTGCAAAGCGGTGGGCGGAACGCCGAGGAAACCATAGCCCAGGCTCCCGCGTGGCAGCGGGCCCAACCAGTGAGCGAGCCTGCAACCACCATGCAGACGGATCTCGATTTGGGTCCGCTGCATCTGGCCGAGGGCGATGTCGTGCTGGTCAGCGGCGTGGCGCAGGACGTGTACGGCTACGCGGCAGCGGGCGATGAACAGATGACGCCTCGCGAACCGACACGATCGCCGGTGCGGCGGCTGCGCGTCATCGGCGACACCGATTTCGCCACGCAACTTCGCAGGCAACTGGGCGCGGTGCGCCAGAACGCCATTCGCATTGAAGCGCAACAGGCGGAATTGCAGGACGACGTGACTGAATCCGGTGTGCCGCCAGCCAGCGGCATCGACCGCGCCCAGGCGCAGATCGGCGAGCGGATCGCCAGTCAGCGCGCGTCAGTTGAGGACATCGAACGGTCGCTGCGGCAGAACCGCCTTGATGATCCGCAATTGGCGCAGATTCTTCAGCAGGCCAACGACCTGCTGGATGCCGCCGGCCGCGCCGCCAACAAGGCGGTGGAGACAATCGAGAAGCGTCGCGGTGAAACGCCCAACCAGAATCCAGGCGAGCAGTCAACTAATCCGCAGCCTTCGCGCGGCGACTCGGCGGGGTCGAAGGCCTCGCAGCCCTCAACCCCTTCGGCCCAGCCGACGGATAAGCCCCAGCCGCAGGAGGGCAAGCCTGCCGGAGCCGCGCAACAGGCTGGCGGCGAGCCTCAGCCGCAGCAGGCCGATGAACTTCGCGAACCCAAGGCAGAAGATCGGCCGGTGGTCGAGGCCCAGCAGGAAGTTCGTGATGAACTGTCTGACCTGATCAAACTGCTCGATCGCGATGAAGACGCATGGGTAGTCAAGCGGCAACTGGAAAACCTGCTGAAGGCCCAAGCGCAACTTGAGCAGGACACGGCGCGGGTGGGCGAACAGACCATCGGCCGCAAGCCCGAGGAACTGCCCGAGCCGCAGCGCACCGAGCTGGAGAAGATCGCCCAGAAGCAGCGTGACCTGCGCGATGAGGCCCGCAAGTTGATCGAGAACATGCGCAACCGGGCCAAGGCGATGGAGCAGATCGATCCGCAGGCGGCCCAGTCGATGCGCGCCGCCGCCGACACCGCCGAGCAGCGTCAACTCGACCAGGACATGGAAAACGCCGCGCAAAAGGCGCAGCAGAACCAGATGACGTCGGCGAACGCGGCCCAGCAGTCGGCTCAATCGACGATGCAGAAGATGCGCGATGACATCGAGAACACTCGACGGGCGCAGGCCCAGCAACTCATCCGCCAACTCGCCAGCCTGGTCGAATCGATTCAACGATTGATCGGCGTGCAGGAGAATGAACTCGCAGCTCTGGGAGTGGCGAAGGATGCGCAGAATTATTCGGGGCTGGATCGGTCCATGATTCGTCTGAACCAGAAC
>CAMPIL010000119.1 GCA_946886375.1 uncultured Phycisphaerales bacterium | reverse complement strand
CTCGCGTGCGGTCCGCGGCAGAGCGTGATTCGCGGCAATCACCGCAGCCGTCGGCATGCCGGGGTCTCCTTGCGGGCGACCACGTACAGGTAATCCGAAAGCGCCATTCGTTCGACGAACCGCGTGAACGGCCCGCGCATCTGCCCCAGTTTGCTGCGGTGGCTGAAACTTGCGATCTCCACGGTCTTCAATCCCACGCGCTGCATAAGCAGGTCAAGGCTGCGCGGGCTGAAGTGGTAGAGATGCCAGGGAAATCCAAAGTGATTGAATTTGCCGCCAGTCAGTCCGATGCGGGCCGCAATGGTTTTCAGTCGTGCGCTCAGGCCGCGGTGATTGGGAATCTGCGCGAAGAAATACCCCCCGGGTTTGATTGCGTCGGCGCACGCCTGCATGACTTCCATCAGGTTGTACAGGTGCTCCAGCACGTCCCAGATCACAAGGCCATCGATGGATTCTGGTTCGACGTCGGCGGATTCGATCATGGCGACGCGCAGGTTCTGTGCGCCAACGGAACGAATGCCCGTTTCGATGGCGGGCGCCGAAACATCCATGCCACGCGCATCGTAACCCGCTTCCTGGCACAGCAGCACGAACAATCCCATGTGGCAGCCGACGTCGAGCACGCGGGCGCCGGGCGAAAGGTAGCGATTGATCAGATTCATCTTCAGGCGGCTGACGAGATAACTCCGCCGGCGAGACGATTCCCACAGCGCCCGGTCGAAGTTCTCGAACGTGCGCACATCGGTGTGCGCCGTTGGGCTTTGATAACACGCTTCGAGGCTTTCCTGGCTGAAGCGAGGCGAGCAGAACACGAGGTCCGAGACCGGATCGTGCAGGTACCGGATTCCCCAGCGGTCGTGCACGATGCACCGCTCGCGCCCGGAAGTCCCGAATGGATTGACTCCCGTCGTCAGTCGTCCGCGCCAGCCTCGGTATTCAATTTGACTTCCTTCGGTCGCCTGATCCGCAGCGACGTGATCGAGAATCGCGCCTGTGCTCATGAACTGGAGTCCTCCCTTGTGCTGCGCTTGTGCGCCGCTATGAACGCGTGCTTGAGCAGGATGGAATTCGCCGTCATCCCCGCAATGACCACGCCGCGCCAGCCGTCCAGCAAGCCGCGCTTCAGCACCAGTTGCTTGACGATGGCGGCGGGCGGGTTGAACAGGATGTTCAGCAAGGACCCGCCCCGCGTGGTCTGCGTGCAGGCAATCTGCGCATAGCGCAGGTGCCGCATCGCCATGTCGGTCATGTCGGTCCACGGGTCGTGGCGCAGGTCGCCCTTGAGTTTGCCGATGCGCCCATCCACATCGATGCGATCATGTGGATCACGCCCTGCAACACGTCCTTTGCCGCTTCGGAAAAGACGCAAGCGCCATTCGGGTTGATAGGTGTAATGCAGCCACCCGCCCATGAACCAGATTTTGCGATTGAGGCTCCAGCCGTCGTACGCCGGATCGTCCATCTGCATCACGCCGCGAATGGAATCCCGCAACGCCGGCTCCGCCGATTCATCTGAATCCAGCAGCAGAATCCACTTGTGCTGGCGGCATTGATCGATGGAGAATTGCTTTTGGGCCACGTGGCCCGCCCAGCCGCGCTGAATGACCTGTGCGCCCAGCGAGCGGCAGACTTCAATCGTGTCGTCGGTCGAACCGCTGTCCACCACGATCACCCGCCGGGCCAGTCCCTCAACGCTCCGGATCGTCTGCCCGATCGTGCGCTGGCTGTTGTGGGCGCAAATCGCCACGCCGAGGTCAGGAGTGTCGCTCATGGGGCTTGGCAGAGGAAGTTGCGGGCCTGAAGGTGCATTGGCCGACATGATAATGGCAGAGGCGATGCGGCTCTACACGCGCCGCAAGCCTGACATTAGAATGGCTGGCACTCATGGCGGCGACGATTTCCATTGTGACACCCAGTTTTAACCAGGCCCGCTTCCTGCCGCGGACGATTGAATCCGTGCTGGCGCAGCGCGATCTGGTGCACGAATACTTCGTGATCGACGGCGGCAGCGATGACGGCTCACGCGAGATCATCGAGCGGCACGCGGACCAGATCGATTATTGGGTTTCCGAGCCTGACCGCGGCCAATCTGACGCCATCCGCCGCGGCTTTCAGCAAGCCACCGGCGACGTCTTGTACTGGCTGAACTCGGACGACGTTCTGCTGCCCGGCGCACTGCAGCACGTGCACGAAGCGTTGAACACGCGGCCCGACCTTGATGTGGTCACCGGTCACGCGGTGATGATCGACAGCGACGATCGCATCGTGGATATCCGCCGCCGGCCGCACGATTCGCCGCAGTGGATGCGCTGGGGTTACCTGCGGCTGAACCAGCCCGCGTGCTTCTTCCGGCGGAGTTTGTACGAGTCGGTTGGCGGGATCGATCTGAGCCTGCACTGTGTGCTGGACACGGAACTGTGGTACCGCATGGCGATGCGCTCGGGGCGCTGGGGCGGCGTCAACGCGTACCTCGCCGCATGCCGGCTGCATGAACAAACCAAGGGCGCGACCCTGCACGATCGCTATCGAGTCGAACGCGAATCAATCAAGATCCGCTACCCGCAGTTCACCAGCAACAAGATGCGGCATTCCGTCGGCCGCCTTGCGTATTACGGTTCGCAGGTCGCCAGCGGGCGTTTGTGGACTTCGTGGCAGGACAATTGGAAACTACGCGGCAAGCGATTGTCCGAAGCGTTCAGCGATGAAGCGCCGCAGCCGGTGCATCCGCAGCCATGATGTGCAGCATGTGGTCGTTGGCCGTCAGCCAGACCGGCGCGGGGCGGTTTTGAATCCATCGGTTCACCGGCGGCAGGCCGAACCCGCTGCATCGCCGCACGCCTTCAAACCCAAGGTTTTTCAGGTTTTTTCGCAGCCGCTTGAAGGGACCGGCGCGACGGTGGCTCAAACGCAGGTGATCGATTGACCGCATGCCCAGCATCGCCGCGATGCGACTGAGCGTCTGGCGGCTGAAGAAACTCACGTGCTCGGGCATGCTGCAATACCAGTAGCGCGAACCCTGCAGCCGCCAGGACCACGCATCGGTGTCGCCCGTGCCGATCACGATGATGCCGGTGTCGCACATCAACGTGCGAAGTCTGCGAAGCACGCACATCGGATCGGCAAGATGTTCGATGACGTCGATCATCAGCACGACGTCGAACTTGTCTGAATCGAATGGAATGTCATCCACGGTTCGGCCGAGGATTGTGATGCCGCGTTCGTCCGCACGGCCGGCCGCGTGCACCGACGGCTCGACGCCGAACCGATTCCAATCTGTGCCGAAGTAATGAAGAATCGCGCCGTTGAAGCAGCCGACATCAAGAATGCGCCGGCCTCGGGCATGCATCTGGACCAGATCGCGCAGCACGTCGAACTGCCGCTCGTGTGGATCAGGATCATCTTCCCAGTGTGAGGATGACGCCTGCTCATAACAGGCGAGCAGACGCGAAGCATCGATGGGCGGGGACTTGAATTGGAATGCGCATTCGCGGCAGAGGTTCAGCCGGTACTCGATGCCGCCCAGGTCAATCGGCACGCCGGCGACTGTGGCGGGGTGCGTGTGAAACACCGAACCAAGGTCTTCAATGCGCTGCGATTCACACACGCTGCACGACCGAGATGGGGCGGGTGATCCAGGCATCAAGGGCAGGCGAGCGGTTCGTCGCCCACTGCCGCCACTGTACCCGATGCAATTCATGCGGGCTGATATGCTTTCGCGCGTGCCGGATCAACCTGATCATGCGAAGACATGCCTGAAGTCCTACGGCCTGCACAGCGTCTGGTTGGTCCAGCCCGGCAGCGGGCCGCCTCGAATTCTCAAGGTCTGGCCGCTGGGGTTGTGGACAGCGATGAAAATTGCGATGGGCATCGCCCAGCCGCAGCGGCAAATCCGGGGTCTGGAACGGCTTCGCCGCATCGGCGTCAGAACGCCGGCGTGCATCGGCTCGTGGCGAATCGGGCGCCGCGGCCTGCGCCCGATGATCGTCCTGGAATTGGAATACGCGCCGGGACATTCGGCTTGGGAGCTGATCTGCAACGCGCCGGATTCGCCTCGTGTGGATCGCCATTCATTAGTGCGTGCTGCGCGAGAAGTTGGTGCGGCGGTGGTGGCCATGGCCAATGGAAAAGTGTTCCACCGTGACCTCAAGCCCTCCAACGTCGTGCTCAATCTCGCTGACCCTCAGCAGCCGGAAGCCTGGATCATTGACACCGTGGGCGTGCGCCGCATGCGGCGGCGGGCGGTGGAAATCGAACGCATGCTGGAGCGGCTGGCGATTCAGCCCATCAGGCTGGACGCAGCCGTGGCCCGGGAGATTCGCACAGCCCTGCTTCGCTGTGCACTGCGGCCGCTGACTCGAGCCGAGCGGCGGGAAGTGCTCGACGGACTGCGAATGCGGGTGAACCTGACTGGACCCTGAGCCCTTGGCGACAGAATCAGCGCCGTTCGCTGATCGGCGTGCACGACGCTATCCTGCAGGCGTGAAACCCGCCGTTTTTCTCGATCGAGACAACACATTGATCGCCAACGATGGCGACCTGGGCCAGCCCGAACGCGTCAGCCTGATCGACGGCGTGGCGGCGGGACTGCGCACGCTTCGCGATGCGGGATTTGACCTGGTGGTGGTCACCAATCAGGCCGGCGTGGCACGCGGCAACTTCACCGAAGAAGACGTTGATGCGGTGCATCAGCGCATCGCGTCGCTGGTGGATGAACGGGCGCACCGCACCGGCATCATCGATCGCTTCTACTACTGCCCCTATCACCCTGAGGGTACGGTTGCGGAATACCGCCGCGATCACCTCTGGCGAAAGCCCCATCCGGGAATGATTCTCCAGGCGGCACGCGACATGGACATCGAATTGCCGCGCTCGTGGATGATCGGCGACCAGGAGCGAGACATTCAGGCGGGCAAGGCGGCAGGCTGCAAGACGGTGCTGGTATCGCGGGATGCGGAGTTGATCCGCCGGGTCGAACCGTTCGCCTCCGCGCCAGATTTTCAGCACGCAGTCAAGATCATCCTTGACCACGCGGGAACGCCCCGCGAGCGTGCCCGCGCCCATGCCGCCAACCATCAAACCAATGCGCCAAAGCCGCTGGTGTTGCGGGAGATCGCACCGGAAGCCAAGACGGCATCGGCGACGGAAGGCCCATCAAGCGGGGGAGACATTGCGGGCCTTCGCCGCACGATGAGCGAACTGGCCGACGAGATACGATCCGACCGCATGCGCCGCGCGGACTTCACGATCGTGAAACTCCTGGCAGGCATGTGCCAGTTGCTGGCGCTGCTGCTGGCGCTCTTGGGCATGTTCCAACTCTCCAACACCGACATCTTCATGAAATGGATGATCGGGGCGGGCCTGGTGCAACTGCTCACCATCACGCTGCTGGTGCTGGATTTGAAGGGATGAGCGCGGCGGACCTCAGCGCGGTGACGCTGCGTGCCCTGCAGGGCCAGCCGCTGGCGGATCAGCGCGTGCGTGACATGGTGGTGGCGACCGCACGGGCCATTGCCGAGCGCCAGGGAGTTCGCGTGCACGATCTTGCCGTTGACGCCGACCGCATCACCGCGACCCTGCACGCCGGCCGCATCGAGGCCTTGGGATTCGCAGCGGAGCTTCGCCGGCTGACCACGCGCTGGTACACGCAGAAGTTCGGCGAGAAGACGCTGTGGGGCGAACCTGTCGATGAAGGAGAAGAGTGGAAAAACCGTTAGCATGACGGCCCGCCGCTTCAGTGGCGCAATTGAATGCCCCCGATCCCGCGTGACATCCGGCTTCTCGCGATCGTGCTGCCGTCATGGGTGGGCGACACGGTCATGGCCACGCCTGTGCTGCGTGCCGTGCGAGGCACGCTTCCCAACGCGCAAATCGTCGGCATCATGCGGCGCGGATTGGACGATGTGCTGCGTGGCACGCCGTGGCTGGATGAATCGATCGTCTGCGATATGAAAGGCCCGCTGGGGCCGTGGCGACTGGCGAAAGCGATCCGGCACGCCCGTCGCTCGGCAGGGCCGGGTGTTCATGGCTGCGTGTTGTTGCCGAACAGTTTTCGGTCCGCGCTTGGGGCCAGGCTTTCCGGTGCGCCGATTCGCGTTGGGTACAACCGCGACCGCCGGCGATGGCTGCTCACGCATGCAGTGCATGCGCCCGATGCGCGAGTTCCCACGCCTGCGGTGGACTATTACGCCACGTTGACCGAGTTTGCGCTGGGTCTGAATGAGATCGATCGGCGGATTGAGCTGGCTGTGACCGATGATGAACAGCACGCCGCGGACCATTTGCTGCACAATGTGAAGCGTCCATTTGCGTTGCTGAATCCCGGCGCGAACCGCACCGACAAACGCTGGCCCGCCGAGTTCTTCGCACAACTCGCGGACGCGCTTGCGTCTTCGCGCGGCCTCTCCATCGTCATGACGGGATCGCCTGCGGAACGGGACATTCTTCAAGCAGTGCAGCGCGGCGCGAAGACCGCGATCATCAATCTCGCGGAGCGAGGCGTGATGCTGTCGAGTCTGAAGGCGGTGATTCAGCGTGCTGCCGTGCTCATCACCAACGACACCGGCCCTCGCCACATCGCCGCCGCGCTGGGTACGCCCGTGGTCACGCTGTTCGGCCCGACCGATCATCGCTGGACGACGCTGTGCGGCGTGCGCGAGCGCATCCTGCTGGCCGAGCCGTTTCTTCCCGAAGAACTAGTCGCAGACCGACATCCCAAGTCGTGTGCGATCGAAAAGATTTCCGTGCAGGATGTGGTCGCCGCAGTTGATGGTCTGTTGAAAGACTGCGTCTAAAACTGCCCTCAATTCGCGCGGCGGCGGGCGCGATTGATCATCAGCGAGCCGACAATCGCCGCTAACCCGCCAGGCGCAGGAACCGCTGAATAGTCGTACGTCACGGTGTATCGCGCTGAGCCGCCGGCACCGAAGTTGATGATCTTCGCCGGGTCTTCGTACACATCAAAGAACGTCACAGCATCCAGCGTGATCTGGCCGGCGCCGATCCAAGGCGACAACGTCGCGGCTTGATCGAAGACAACCTGGTCGGTGTCGGTGTTGAAGACGGTGGCCGCGCCGGGCGAAGTGTTCGGCACGATGGTGTCCACCATCGCCTGAAGATTGCTCAGCGGGTTGCCGTTGAGCGACCACGCGGTACTCAACTCAACGTGAATGTGCACGGGCGTGCCGCTGCCGTCGGTTTCGTATCCGCCGATGACGCTGGTGAGAAAATCGATCTGCACGAAGTTCAGTTGCAGCAGGCCGCCCTGGGTGTCGAACTGGTTGAGGATGACCTGATGGTTCTCCGTGCCAAGCCCGCCGGACAGAATGCCCGACTGCACGATGGTGTCGGCTGAAACGATGTGGGCTGCGCTCAGAGCGCACAAGCACGCGGATGCGATTGTGATCTTTCTCATGATGTCCTCCTGAACAAAAGAACGCTCAGAAGATACACCAGGGCGCGGCGAAAGGCGATTCAATTTTGACGAACCAACTTCAATCGCCGAAGTTGGTGCGCACGCCTCGCGCGGCGGCGATCAGCGGGTGATCGCGCGGGACCAGGCGCTGCTTTTCGGCAACCTGATGCAAATCGACATCGCCCAGGACGCCGTGGTGCATCACGATCATGCGTCCTGCCCCGCCGTTCATCAAGCGATGCACCGCGTAATGGCCGAACTCGGTGGCGAGGACCCTGTCCATGGCCACGGGCGTGCCGCCGCGCACCACGTGGCCCAGGACGGTGGTTCGCGTTTCCATGCCGGTCATGTCGCCGATTTCGTTGGCCACGCGTTCGCCGATGCCGCCGAGTTTCACCGGATCGGGACTGGCGGGGTCCAGTCTCGCGACCACCTGCGTGCCGCCGGCGGGCTTGGCTCCCTCGGCCACCACCACGATCGAAAACCCCGCCTTCTTGCGTTCCCGTCGGCTCTCGACGAATGCGCAAACGCCTCGTATATCAAAGGGAATCTCCGGAATCAGGATCACATCCGAACCCGAGGCAATTCCCGACAGCAATGCCAGCCATCCGGCGTTGCGGCCCATCACTTCGCACACCATCACGCGATGATGACTGGCAGCGGTGGAATGCAGCCGGTCCAGCGAGAGCGTGGCGGTGGTGTACGCGGTGGTGAAGCCGAAGGTGATGTCCGTGCCGACGATGTCGTTGTCAATGGTTTTGGGCACGCCGATGCACGGGACGCCCGCATCGACGAAGGGCACGGTGCAGCTCATTGTGCCGTCGCCGCCGATCACGATCAGCGCATCGAGTTTATTCAATTCGATGTTCTGGAGGCAGACATCGATTTTGTTTTCGAACTTCGGGCGGCCATCCTCATCGATGCCGACATAGAGGCGTTCGGGGTTGAATTTGTTGTTGGTTCCCAGGATGGTTCCGCCCCGGGTGAGAATGCCGGAGACATCAGCGATGGTGAGTTCGGCCATGCGGTTTTCGTACAAGCCCAGATAGCCGTCCTCGATGCCGATGACCTGAAGGTTGTGCTGCACAATGGCGGTTTTGGCGACGGCGCGGATCACGGCGTTGATGCCGGGACAATCGCCGCCGCCGGAGAGAACGCCGATGCGATGGATGGAGGAGTTCGGCATTGGTGAGTCGTTCGAGAATCGAAGTTCGTTGGAAGACCGGATGGATGTTGTAACAACCAGATCGAATTTGGAACACCGACACGGTCTGGGCCAATTCTCGGCCGTGCACCCCTCATCCCAAATCCCAATCCCTGCCGTTTACCGCACTTGCGAGGTCGGCCTCACCAGAATCTCGTTGACGCCCACGTGCTCGGGCGATTCCAGCGCAAAGAGCATGCAATCCGCAACGTCGTCTGCGCTCAGCGGACCCGGCAGGCTGTGGTAGTTCTTCTTGGAGACTTCACGCGTCTGCTTGTGGCGAATCGAGTCGGGCAACTCGGTGATGACCACGCCCGGGGCAATGATCGTGACGCGAATCCGGTTGCCGTCCTGCGGTGAAGACTCCGCCAGTTCGCTGCGCAGTCCCTCGGAAATCGCATGGACTGCGTGCTTGGTGCCGGCGTACACCGTGCCGTTGTTCAACACTTTGCGTCCCGCAACAGAACTGACGTTCACGATGTGGCCGGTCTTCTGCCGGAGCATGATCGGCAGCACGAATCCGGTGCAATACAGCAGGCCTCGCAGATTGATGTCGATCATGTCGTCCCAGTCATCCATGCGGCATTTGCTCATGGGCGCGTTCGCCATGACACCTGCGTTGTTGATGAGGATGTCGATTGCGCCAAAGCGTTCGATGGTCTTGTCCACCATCGCCTGGACCTGCTTGCGGTTGGAGACATCGCATCGAATCGCGACAGCGGTTCCGCCAGCACGCTTGATTTGTGCTGCGACATCGCGCAGCCGCTCGGTGCGGCGCGCCGCCAGCACCACCTTCACGCCTCGTCCCGCCAAGGCGATTGACGTCGCCATGCCGATGCCGCTGCTGGCGCCGGTGACGATGGCGACGTGGCCCTTGATGTTGGATTCGACGGACATTTCGACTCCTCCGCGGCCTGGCAGTACCATGCGATGCTGTTGAGGCTACCATCCTACCCGCATGAGTCAGACGCAGGAAAACAACCAATCCCCGCCGCAGGATGAGTCCGTCCTCATCGCCGCGCGGCGCGAGAAACTCAAGCGATGGCGCGAGGAACTGGTGCCGGTGCTGCGCGAC
>CAMPIL010000118.1 GCA_946886375.1 uncultured Phycisphaerales bacterium | reverse complement strand
CAGGGCTTGCGAACCTTGGTCAGTTCCAGTTCAACGCCGCCGGTGAAGCACAGGCGATCTCGGACGTGCAATGCATCCACGTTGAGGCCGCGTACGGTCAGGTTCTCGCCCGTGGCGCCGGGATACACGTTGAAGCCTTCCAAACGCAGGTCGTCCAGGTCCTCCACATCAATGATGCTGATGGCCTGCAGCGGAGTGTTGTGCTTGTCGTGATGATGAGCGTCGCCGGTAAGCCCGCGCTCGGTGACGATCGAGCGGGGCACGGATTGCTTGGGAATTCCGCCGGCTGAAATGTTCACTGAAATCACCTTGGGCCGGTCCATGCCGACATCATACGCAGGCCTGAGTCTATACTTTTGTGGATGGCGAAACGAGACTTTTCGATTGTGTGTGGTCTGGCGCTGGGGTCTGCTTTGGCGAGCGCGGCTTTCGGGCAGCAGCCGCCGGTGCAGCAACCAGTGCGAGAGCAACTGCCGCCGCGGCCGCTTGATCAGGCCGTTGAAGACCTGAACCCGCTTTCAGCGAGTTTCCGCGAGACGCAGGTTGACCTGCGCCAGCCACTGGGCTTCCAGAATGTGTATCGCGTGCCCGGCAATGACGATCTGCTGATGCGCAGCAGTGGCGCGCTGAACGCAGTGTTTCCGCAATCGATGTATTCAACGCGCGGCCAGGGCATTGTTCCGCTCATCCCGGCAGGAACGGTTTTCTTCATTGGATTGCCGCCCGGGCTTGCACAACCATCGCAGGAAATGAGTTTCGGTGGCGTGCCGCCGGTGGATGCACGAACGGAGTCATACGTTGATTTATATGCGCCCCCGCACTTGAGCGCACGGCCCGCTCCGGGCCCAATCGATGAGTCACCGGTGCCCGTGCCGCCGCTTCAGCCCCGCGCACGAACGCCGCAGTTTACCGCGAACGTTGGCCAAACCATTGCCAATGATCAATCGTTTCGTACCAAGCGGATTGGCGAATTGCTGCACCGCGCCGCATCGGAGCAGTCGACGGCCGATGTCGATCAGGGAAGCCGCTGACGCTCGGCGAGAATGATCGAGTCCTCACGCGGCCCGGGGACGGTCGTGATCTCCATCATCGAAATATCCCAGGCAGTTCAATTCTCGCGCCAGGTCTTCAATGCGGCGGCTGACGCTGTTCAGCGCCGCAAGCACGTCATCGGTCTGGCTGGAACGCGGCACAGATTCTTCGGCGGCCAGGCGCAGCGGCGGCGCATCAGATGCGCTCCGCTCATCGCGCGGAGGCAAATGCAGACGGACCAATCGACGTGTGCCGGGCGTGCCGTTTGTGCTTGGCATGGTTGGCTCCAGATCAATTCACATCTGTCGGGGCAATCGACTGATCGCCGGACAGATTGGCCTCACCCGGAAGGCATCGGCCTTGAGGATGCTCGACTTTGCAGCCCGCCGCGCCAGAACGAATAGTCTGCCACACGCACCCGCAGATTCTCACCAGTGTGTCACGCCTATCGGACGTGCATTACGGAGCCGGTCTAGCGGCCTGACTAACCGGCCGCTGCGACCGCAAACGCGCCGATGACCCGGCCGGTTCCGGCTGACGGACCCGCCTCGCCCGAAAGGGTTTTAATTAAAACCTTAACTATGGCCAGAGCCGCCGGAGGTTCAACGCGGACGATTGGGGGGGATTCGCGATCGATGATGCTTGTGACGCGGCTGCAGATCAGGTCTTCTGGAGTTCAGGAGTCGGCGCCAGCGCCTGTTGCTGACACGTGCGGCGGGTGCCGCTCCCGGAGGTTGCCGGACAACCCGGCCCCATCATTTCAGGCTTTGAAATCTTCGAGTCTTCGAAACTGCGAGTCTGGCGGGTGAAAATGCAACCCATCCATATCCATCGTGATGGTGCGCAATTCGGCGCGTGACAGCGCATCCACGACGAATGTGCCTCGCGGCAACTCCGGGACGAGGCCGTGTTTCATTCCGGAAGCGCTGACGTCGGGCAAACGCTTCGGCTGAGCGTCGGCAACGCTCTATTCCGCATTCGCAAGCTGGACCGGCGCCAACTTGCCGAAGCGAATGGGAAGTTCGCTACAATTTTCCGCCTATGTCGACTTCTGTTCATCCCACCGCACTGCTTGAAGGCGATGTCCGCCTCGGAGACGGCGTTGCCATTGGTCCGCATTGCGTGCTCTCCGCGCCCGCTGGCACAACCATCACGGTTGGCGCTGGCACGCGGCTCATCGGCCACGTGTACCTCAACGGGCCGCTGATGCTGGGTGAACGCAATGTGCTGTATCCGTTTGTGACTCTCGGCATGCCTCCACA
Source organism: uncultured Phycisphaerales bacterium (assembly GCA_946886375.1). Next base: position 7,396 of record CAMPIL010000118.1, on the reverse strand, counting down.
GGATTTGAAGTGGGATCCAAATGTTGCCGGCGCGGGACTGCGCATCGGCAGCGGCAACACGGTCCGCGAATCCGTCACGATTCACCGGGCGACATCGCATGACACGCCGACGGTCCTGGGCGACAACAATTATTGGATGGCGGGCTGCCACGTGGGGCACGACTGCGTCATTGGCTCCAACTGCATCTTCGCCAATTGCACTCTTCTGGCGGGATTTGTCCGCATTGACAACAAGGTGATCACCGGCGGGAACGTTTCGATACACCAGTTCTGCCGCGTCGGCCGCGGCGCGATGATCTCGGGAACCGTGGGCCTTTCAATGGACCTGCCGCCGTTCTTCATGCTCACCGGCGGCAACATCGCGGGCAGCGTGAACCTTGTTGGCCTGCGCCGCGCGGGCACGCCCAGCAGTGACATTGACATGGTGCGATGGGTGCACCGCACGCTCTACCGTGACGGCGCGTCGGTCAAGAAGGCCACGGAAACCTTGCGCGAGAAAGCCGATCATCCGCTTGTGCGCGAATATATCGAGTTCATCGAAACCTCCAAGCGCGGCATCTGCCCAGCCCGCGGCAAGGCGATCCGCGGCACGGCGTGAGAGACGGTATTCGTCGATGTGGCGATCTGTAATTTTGCAAATGATGGATCAGCCGGCCTCCAGGCCATTCATCCCGAGTGCTGCTGAATCCCTTCTGCACAATCTTTCGCCAGCCAAGCCACCATTGCTCAATCACCAGATCGCGATCGCAACATCATCAACCGCTGGATCGCCAAACCGCTTGATCCCGCTACACTCTCGGCATGTCGCTGTCATTCTGCGTTCTCGGCAGCGGGTCGGGTGGCAACAGCACGCTGGTCATCTGCGGCCCGCCGGGCGATGCCTCTGTGCGCAAGTGTTTTCTTGTGGACTGCGGACTTTCGCCGCGCGCCACGGCGAAGCGCATGGCCCCGCTGGGCGTGACGCTGGATGAGATCAGTGCGATTCTGCTCACCCACTTTGACACCGATCACTTTTATCCGGGCTGGCTGAAGATGATTCAGAAGCGAAACCTGCCGGTGCACGCGCACAAGCGGCATCGCAACGCCGCGTGGGCGGCGGGCCTGACGGCACGCGAGGTTTCGCTGTTCAACGGCTCGCTCGATCTGGACTGCGGCGTTCAGGCCAGCACCATGCTGATGGCCCATGATGATCTTGGATCAGTGAGTTTCGTGCTCGATCACGCCGGCTGTCGGCTGGGCTATGCGACCGATGTGGGCTGCGTGCCCAAGTCGCTGTTCGATCACTTTTCCGGCCTGCACGCGCTGGCGATTGAGTCGAACTATGACCGCGAAATGCAATTGGCCAGCGGCCGGCCGATCTACCTCAAGCGGCGGATCATGGGGGGCAGCGGGCACCTTTCAAACGTGCAATCGCTGGAGGCGGTGCGGCTGATCGCCGACGCTTCGCCGCTCTCGCACATCGCGCTGCTGCACCTTTCGCGGCAGTGCAACGACCCCGACCTGGTGCGCGAGTTGTACTTGCAATACGCGCCGGACCTGTTGGATCGGCTGACGATTACCGAGCAGTTCGAAGCCTCGCCCCTGCTTGAGGTGCGCAAGTTGCCGCATGTTTGTGCGAAGACTCACCGGCCGGCGTTGACGCAGCTGATCGACCCCCGGCCGTCATCGCGGCCCAGCCCGCAGTTGAATTTATTTGCGGAGTGACGCCGAGGACGGCGCAGCCCAGCGAACAGCGGCAATGTCCTCCGACAATCTCCGGCAACGATGTATTGAGTTTTAGCTAAATCTCAAAGTATCGGGGCCTTCACCATGTGGCATCAATCGACGACGTTTGTCGTGGTTGTCATTCCTCACTTGCGGCACTCGCATCACTCCACGGCCCGCATCATCTGCGACCCGTTCACGATTCCCCGACATCGCCCCGGCGGTGACCATGTCCGCGAACGCTCAGCGGCAATTGAGTGATGAATGCTGGTACGCATCGATTTATAGCTAAAACTCAATGTATTGACTGACGGCGAAGGAGAGTGCCGACCGCACCTGCTGCCGTCGCATCTGTGTGCTGCGCACTCGAGCGCGGCGAGCACCTCCGCAATCAGTGTCACTGCCCCGCTTCATCTCGCGTCATTTCCCGTTTGATCCTGTGCCACTGCCCCGCTTCAACTCGCGTCACTTCTCGCTTGATCATGGGTTACTTCTCGCTTGATCCTGGGTCCCTTCGCGTTTGATCTCGCGTCACTGCACCGCCTGATCCTGCGTCACGCCTTCGCTTCATCCGGCGTAACTGCCTGGCTTCATTCAGCGTCACGGCCCTGGCATGGTCAGCGTGACCGTCAGGCCATGGTCGAGTGCTATGGCCGCGGTTCATTGCCGGGCGCTTTGTCGGCCAAAGTCGACGCCGACACCGCCGCTTGACTTCGCAGCGTCTCCGCCTGGCCGCGATGACTCAAGCCTTCGCGTGTGTTGCTGCGTTTCGCTGGAGAGCCTGTCAACGACATTTTTGGTCCGACTGGACATCGCCCTGCAACCGCAAACGCGGCAAAAATCGGGGTCATCTTGCTCATTTTTTGGGTTGACCTGCTCACGCGCAGCCGTCATGCTGTAGGAACCGCCTCGTGGCATCACAATTCAATCCAAGGAGATTGATCCAATGCAGTTTGGCACCAAGCTCGTGATCGCCCTTGCACTTGCGCGCGGGTTCGACGTGATTCATCCATCGGATTGTCTGGGGCAGGCGTTGCGTCCGACCGTCTTTGTCGCCAATAACGGCAACTGTGAAGGCAGCGTCTCTTCCTTCATCATCAACGAAGACGGCACGGCTGAGTTCGTCCAGAAAATCGTCACCGGCACCGTGCCCTGCGGCAGCGGGCAGACTGCTCCGGGCCTCAACGCGCAGGCCATCTCCATTTCCCCCAGCGGCAAGTGGCTCGTCACCGGCCACGGCACTATCAGCAGCATTCTCGAGCAACTCACCTTTTATGTGGTCAGTCCCGACTCGACGATGGAGATTTTCCACGCCACCACCACGCCTGACTCGCCGGTTGATGTGGGATGGATTGACGATGAGTATCTTGCCGTCACTGCGACGCCCAGCGGCAACGACTTTGTGATCATCTACAAGTTTGATCCCAATGTCCCCTCCATCACGCAACACTTCTACCAGCCTGTCGCATCCATCTTTGATTTCGTCATCGATCACGAGCACGGCCTGTTGTACGCCCGCGATGGAACCAGCGGCGTGACGGCGTTTCGCATCAATGCCGACCGCACCCTCACGCGATTGAACCCCAACCCCATTCCAACGGGCGTTTTCTTCCTCGGGCCCGGCCTTTCACCTGACGGAACCAAACTGTATTACGGCGGCGGAATCTCCTCGGCCAATGGCGCCACCAGCCGGTGGATCGGCGGATTCAACATCAACACCACAACCGGCGCGCTGACCTCAATGCCCAACTCGCCGTACCTTTCGCCCCCTTCAGATGGAACCTCCGGCCCTTCACCAAAGCAGGTTGTCGTGTCCAGCGACAATCAGTACGCCTTTGTCAATCACGGCGGGACGGCGCACATCAAGGGATTTCGCATAAGCCAGGCGACCGGTGAACTCATGCCGCTGGACAATTCCTATTTCGACGTCGGCAGCCAAGGCGACAGCGGCAACATGATCGTGATGGGAGACAAACTCTTCGTCACGCGGCGCTATAGCGGCACCGGCGGCAATCCGCCGGCCGGCCTGATTTCCCTCACTATTCGCGGTGATGGTTCGCTCACGCAGAACGGATCGAATTATCCCACCACCGGCAGCCTGCCGTGGGATATCGCAGTCTGGCCCGGCTTGGCCGCGCCTTGCGATTCAGACATCACCGGCGACGGCAGCGTGAATGTGAACGACCTGCTCATGGTGATCAACGCTTGGGGGCCGTGCGCTGGCACATGCCCGCCAGCGTGCGCCGCGGACATCAGCGGCGACTGCACTGTAAATGTCAACGATCTGCTGGCCGCGATCAATCAATGGGGTCCGTGCCAGTAGGGGTTTCACACACCGTGTCCTGGACCGCGGTCGACCGCGATCGCAAGGATGCACTGATTGGGAGAATTGCACGATGAAAAAGCGTCGCACGAGTTCGATTCAACAGATGGTGGGCGCGGGTGCGCTGTGCGCCGGCGGCGCTGCAGCGCTGGCCGCAGGGCCGGATGTCATCTACACCGAAATCGCCTCCGACCCCACCGGCACAGTGCCCGGCGCACTGGATGGCGCGGGCAGTCCTGTGGTCACCAACTGGATGGCGATCGAGGACCTGGCGGTGAGCCACGACGGCACCCAATGGTGCATCAAGGGCCGTACCACGCAAGCCACGACCAACGACTCAATTCTCATTTTGGGATCAGCAACCAGCGGCACGATGTTCCTTCAGGATGGTCAGCCAGTACAGGGCGGCGCAGCCGGCGAACTGTGGGATTTCTTCGACTCGCCCAATCCCATCAGTTGGGATGACAACGGCAATATCGGCTTCAGCGCGCGGGCCAAGAACGGCCTCTCTGCTGTAAAGGAAAAGGTCGTCCGTGTCGTCAGCGGCGTGCACACCATCCTTTTCACCGAGAGCAGCCCAGCCACCGGACTGACCGATGTCGTCGCCAACCCCACCGGCGATGAACTGATCGGAAACTCCGTCGGTTCCGTGCAATTGCGAAACGACGGAACGGTGTTCCACTGCAACACGCCCATTCAGAACTGTCACAGTTCGCGCTATCCCGCGCTGTTTCTCAGCACAGCGGGATTCAAACAGTCGGGCGTGAGCACGATTGGATTTGAGACTTGGGATAGTTTCGTGCTCGACGGCGCCGGCTGCACGCCCGATGGCGCGCACTGGTTCGCCGAGGGCGATACCGAGAACCCCTCCACCACGATCGATGGTCTTTTGGTGGTGGATGACGTGGTCGTGATGCGTGAAGGATCGGCGTTGGCCGGCACCGGAATCATCGCAGCCGATGTGTTCTTCACACGCATGATCACCACCGGCGACTGGTTCTCGCGCGGCGATGACACCGCCGACAACGACTGGGCCATGCGCAACGGTGTCGTTATCGCCGCGACTGGCGATCCCATCACCACTCCGCTCGTTGGCCCGACGGAAAACTGGGGCAACGCTTTCAGCGCGTTCCACGGCAACAGCAAGGGCGACTGGGTGCTGGCCGGCAACACCACCAATGTTGACCTCAACGCCGACAACGTGCTGGTGCTCAACGGCGACACCATCGTGGCCCGCGAAGGCGATGCGGTCGACGTGAACGGCAACGGTCAGGCCGATGACAATGCGTTCATCGCCGGTTTCCAGCCCAATGACCTGTTCCTCACCGACGAGATGATGGTTCACGTGCTGGTGACGCTGCGCAACGGCGCGGGCACGAGCCTTGGAGATGCATACCTACAGTACGATCTCGCTCCGATTCCCCCCGCCTGTCCGTCGGACATCGCGCCGCGCGGCGGCAACGGCACAGTCAACGTGAACGACTTGCTCGCAGTGATTAATGGCTGGGGTGCATGCGCCGATCCCTGCCCGCCAAGCTGCGTCGCTGACGTGAACGGCGACTGCAACGTCAACGTGAACGACCTGCTCGCCGTCATCAATGCATGGGGCAATTGCCCGTGACAGCGCGGTGAGTCGACGGACGCTGCATCCCAGCGTGCGTCGAGGCATTTTGCAAGAGTTCCGATCAACGCCGAGGTGACTCGGCGTTGTTCTTGCGCGATCCAAATGCGATCGGTTGCACTCGCAGTGCAGTGACTGATCATTCCCGCCCATTCCGGGGTGGAGGGGTGAATGGGGGCGTGATTTCAGTGCATTGTGCGCGCGGTCTGGGCTCCCGCCCAGAAAGTTGCGGGAACGATGCGCCGCATAGAAACTGCTTTGACAATGTCGAATTAGGGATCATTCAATTCGACACACCCGCAATGCAACACAACTCCAACACATTCATTGATTTTTAGCGAAAATACAATGTATCAGGGTGTCCGCGGCCTGCGAGGCGCGCCCCACTCCGGTTGTGCTCATTGGACGTCGGATCGCCGCAGATCAACAACTTCTCTGAGCGTGGTCCTCTCTGGGAATCCCGAACGCGCCTGAGACGTATTGATTTTTAGCGAAAACACATGCATTGTGCACGGACCGCCGATTGCGAGACGCACCCCAGTCACGTTGCGCTCGCCCAACTCTGAGGCCTTGCAGATCAACGACACTACTGCAGTACGATTCTCATATATTTGGTTTTAGCGAAAACACAATGCATACAGCGCGCCCTGCGCTCTCGGCGAGACGCGCCTCAGTGCACTTGCGCGCCTGATTCTGGGGCATTACAGATCAACGACATGTCGGCAGCGCAATCGTCATCTATTGACTTTTAGCGAAACCTCAATGCATTGAGCGGGCGTATCGCAAGTGAGCCACGCTTCACTTAGGGTGCGCTCAGAGACCGTCGGGGCGCTGCGGCAGATCAACAACTTCTCTGCAACGTGGGCATCATCCACTCATTTCTGGCGAATACACGATGCATTTGCGGGCGTATCACCCGCTTGCGAGAAGTGCTCACTCAGGCTGCGGCTGCGCCTGGCTCTGATCGCTACGGATCAATGACGCTTCTGCAGCGGGATCGTCATTCATTGAGTTTTAGCGAAAACACAATGTATCGGGCGATGCCCGACGCCCAGGCGAGACGGGCCTGATTCGGATTGCGCTTGCTCGGCATCGGTCATCGCAGGCCAATGACTTCTTGGCAACGTGACGCTCTCATTTTGATTTTTAGCGAAAACACGATGTATCGGCGTCGCATGCCGCTTGCGAGACGTGCGTCGCAGTCTGGGGACTGCGAGCCACTGGACGACTGCTGCCAATGATTCCTTGCGCTGTGGACGTGCCCCCTATCGCTGCACGCCTCACTTCATTCGCGTGATGAAATCCGTTACGATTGCAGCATGGCACACTCGACCTGGGATCGTCGGCATCTGCTGGGGCTGGAAGGCCTCAGTGCGGCGGATCTCAACTTCATACTTGATCAAGCCGAGGCGTACCGCGACGTCGCCGCCGGCCGGGCTCCGCGCCTGAATCTTTTGGCTCAGCGCACCGTCGCCAACTTGTTCTTTGAAGACTCAACCCGAACGCGATGCAGTTTCACTCTCGCCACGCGACGCCTTGGTGGCGAGACGCTCGACCTCACCTCCGCGGGCTCCAGCGTCAAAAAGGGCGAAACGGTTGTCGACACTGCGCTCAATCTCGCGGCAATGGGCGTGCATGCGTTGGTTGTGCGAACTTCTGCCGCTGGCGCGCCCGCAATGATCGCCAACGCCGTCAGCGTCCCAGTCATCAACGCAGGCGACGGAAGTCACGAACATCCCACGCAGGGC
>CAMPIL010000117.1 GCA_946886375.1 uncultured Phycisphaerales bacterium | reverse complement strand
ATTTCATCGATTTCGGCCGAGTCAAAGAAATCGCCGGGGCTTTCCGCCGCGATCTGCGGATAGTCGTACAAAATGATGGGTGCGGCGAGCACGGCGTCTCGTGAAATCGGCTCGCCCACCAGCACCGGCCAGCAGCCGACCTGATGCAGGCGCTCGATCAGGTGCATCCAGCGCGGCGGCGGATCGATGGCCGAAATGAACTCGCCCTCGTGTGCTCGCAGAATGAAGTGCGTGGACACCGCCGCGGATTTCAACGCCGCATCTCGAGTCGTCTGGGCAGGCGAGTCCACGCCGGTGAGATTCCGCAGCACTACGCGGAGAATCACTGGTCCGCCCGTTTCCGTCGCACTGGCTGAAATTTCGAGTTCACCGCGAATGGTCTCCTGTTGGCGAATCACCAGACCGACGATTGTGCCCGCCGCATTGCGCTGCGGTTCGGTGGTTCGCTCAGCGGGAAACTCAAACGAAACAATACGGGGTTGATCGAGAATCTCGCGCAGCGCAAGCGGACCGCAGATAACTGCACGTTCGAATGCCTCCTGCCATGGCCGCAGCGTTCGATCGCCGATGCGAAGAACATCGACCTCCATATGCGCAGGCTCTTGGCCCTGGGGCAGCCAAGCCGCCGGCCGGACCAGTTCTGCCACGCTGCGCGACACGATCTGCAGGCAATTTGCCGCGACCTCGAACGTCGCCGTTGGCTCGGCAAGAACAAGACATTCAACCTGCATGCAGAAAGACTCGGCGCCCTCCTGCGCTGCGCACCAGTCGCGCGGAAAGACAGCGCCAAACGTCCACCGTTGAGTGTTCTTGATCGAGGGGCGATACGGATAAAGCATGTAACCTTCGAACATCACCGCCCTGGCGATCTGCTCGATGCGGTCTTGACTCATCGCGCAACCTCCTCGCCCGCCTCCTGCGGGGCCGCCAACAGGTGTTCGATCGCCTGCTCCCACGTGGGCAGGCCGTGACGCCGCCGATATTGTGAGAGTTCATCCAGGAGATCGCGGCGCACGCAGAGCCAGCCACTTTCGGGAAAATATTGATCAACGACCTCGCGCCAGGTGCGCAGCGGCAATCGATACTCGGCTTCCTTTTCCCAGGAAATGGGATTCACCTGCAGCATGCCTGCCCCGTTCACGTAGAACATCGTTCCGCTGAACAACAGGCGCAGCGGCACGTCGCCTTCATCAAGCGCAGCGAAATACCGGCCCGCGGCGGCGTTCATGTCGCCCGTGCATGGCGTTGGCAATTCAAACCGCGTGCTCCCTTGGAACTGCGGCACCAGCGCCGGCACGTGCGCCCAGAGCATCGGCTGCACGGTGCGGCCCCACTCTGCAGGCGGGCCGAACAAATCAAACAGCCGCGCTTGTTCGGCCGCGCTGTAACGCCGACGCGCCGGTTCAATGCGAACCTGGCAATTGAGCGCGATTGCCCCAATCCGCACGCACCCGTCATCGCCGCCGGCGGGCTGGACGTCAACGCGCAGCGTGAACGCCAGAAGCGGGGCCATCGCGTGGCGGACCGGCGCGGCCGATTCAACTTGGAACGCAAGGTCAGCCACGCGCGTCTCCCGCATCTGCGCATCGCAGGCGAAGATCATCGAAAAAGCCGCCCACGGCTTTCCAGACCTCTGTGCCGCCCGAAAGGCCGCGCCACTGCGCCCGGATGATGCCCACCAGCATGTAGCACTCATCGATCGGCACGCGCCAATGTTCGCGCGTTTCGCCGATGCGGTTGACCAACAGCGCCTCAACATCGGGCTGCAGTTCGCGAAGAACCGGGTTGTCGCCTGCCAACTCTTCCCACAGATCGAGCGTCAACTGCGACTCGACGGCTCCGGCGGGGCTGGGATACATGGCCACCACTCGTCCCGATGCACTCTCGCAGATGAAGAACGCCAGGCTGATGGGGATGGCCATCCCGTTCCACTGCACATCGCTCATGCGGTAGTCGCGCAGGTATTGGACGAGATCAGGCACGCGCCGGTAACGCGCTCCCCCAGGGGGGCCTTGGCGCGATCCGTCGAACAGGATCGCGCAGGCATCGCAGGAACAAACCAGCCGCTTGGTCGTGGTTTCCAGCACGTGTGGATGCTTGGGCGCAATCGCGTTGCCGCACAGATCGCATTGCTCAGCCGGGCGCCGCGGCCGGGCGAACTTGCGCAGCGACGCGAAGGGGTCGGCCGCGGGTGAAATCGGAGTGAGTGCAGCGTGTGCTTCGAACATGGGCAGTCTGGTGATCCAATGATGAGCCACTCCACGCGGGGGAGGCGGGGTGAAGCGTCAGGGTGGAGGGATGCTGGGCATGCGCGAATCAATCGGCTCACGGCCGCGCGGGTTCACCGAGGTGGAGTCGCGGGCGCTGCGGTAGCCGTGTGCGCCTCGCTCGCAGCGGCCGGGCTCGCGGCCATGATGCATGACGTACTCTTCGCCTTTGTTCGTGCCGGCGATGTGAACGGGTTTGGGCGGATCGTTTCGCTTCATGTTCTTTGCTCCTGTGGCAAGCGTGCATCAGTCACCTGCACCGCCGACACGGGCACAAAGCCCTGCGGGGCAAGTGGGGGCGCGGGGTGGTTGACGCCTTCAACTTCGATCGCATTGACATCGGGGGCCGCAGCGTAAATGGCCTGCTCGATCGAGTCCCGCAGCGTCGCCGCCGACGATGGGCAGCCGTGGCAACTTCCTTCCAGGCGCAGGCGCACGCGGCCGTCAGTTTCCACACCCAGCAACTCCACGTTGCCGCCATGTGAATGCAAGTACGGCCGGACGCTTTCCAACGCCTTGGCGATGCGCTGCGTCAGGCTGTGCGGATGAAGTCCGTACAAATGCAGCAGGTGGCAGGCCAATTCATCCGTCGCAATCTGCTCAAGGACGTCTTGGCCGGCTTCGCCGGCGTTTCTGAGGTGATCAATGATCCTGCCCAGCGCAGCGCCGTGGAAATCCATGAGCGCTTGAACGACCTGGTGAACAGTCTCGCGAGAGCGGACATCAGCCTCGTGCTCAACACGCTGGAGCAACTGCTCCAGCTTCACCATCGATTGCGCCACGTTGTCCGCATCCATCACCGGCATTGCGAGCAATCCTTCTCAGCGCTGGGCGCCGAACATTGGCATGTGGTTCACGTCCAACTGCCGGCCGCCGCCCAGGTACATGTGCACTCCGCAGGGCAGGCACGGATCGAAACTTCGAACTGCACGCATGATGTCCACGCCTTTGAAGTCGTCCGGCCCGTTTTCCTCAAAGATGGGCGTGTTCTGCACCGCGTCTTCGTAGGGGCCGGGCGTGCCGTACACATCGCGCGGACTGGCGTTCCAAGGCGTGGGCGGGTAAGGGTGGTAATTGGCGATCTTGCCGTTGCGAATCACCACGTGATGCGAGAGCACGCCGCGCACCGCCTCGTGGAAGCCACAGCCGATGGCCTCCTTGGGCACTTTGAACTCGCTCCAGGTCTTGGTGCGGCCGGCGTACACCTCGTTGATGGCGCGTTCGTAGAAGTACAGCGCACATGCTGCCGCATAGGCTTGGAAATACGTGCGGGCGCGGTTGCGCTCGATGGCGTTGCTCCACTGGGGAATCTTCCATTCAAATTCAGTTTCGCCCTTCGTGGCTGACTTGGGAAAGCGAATTTTGATTCCGTTGGGCACCGCCTGCACGTAGCCGAGGTTCACAGTGCCCGCCAGCGCGGTGGCCCACAGCCGCGCGATGGGACCGCCGCCGGTGTCCAGCGCGAGATAATCGCCGGTGCGCTTGTCGTACCAGCGCGGCGACATGACCCATGTGTACTTGTCCTCGAAGCGGCGCTTCTGCGGCTTGGGAATGGTCGTTTGGTTCCACGGATGCCGCTTGTCCACCGGATTGCCCAGCGGATCGTGCGTGACGAACGTCTCGCCGCGGTCCTGCCAGTCTTCGTAATACGAACTGCCCAGCAGAATGCGGATGCCCAGGTTGATGTCCACCAGGTCGGTGGTCACCAGCTTGCCATCAACGATGACCCCGGGCGTGACGAACATGTGCTTGCCCCAGTTGTTCATGTTCTCGTAGCGGTAATCGCAGGTGTCGGGGTCATTGAACGCGCCCCAGCAGCCAAGCAGAATGCGGCGCTGGCCGACCTTCTCATAACCGGGAAGCGCCTGGTAGATGAAATCAAAAAGGTCATCGTGCAGCGGCACGACCTTTTTCATGAATTCAACGTAGCGCATCAGCCGCACGAGATAATCCGTGAAAACCTGAATGCTGGGCACCTGCCCGATGCCGCCGGGATACAGCGTCGATGGATGCACGTGCCGGCCTTCCATCAGGCAGAACATTTCGCGCGTCACGCGGCTCATCATCAGCGCTTCGCGGTAGAACTCGCCCGTGAATGGGTTGAGGGCCGTCATGATGTCGGCGATGGTGCGAAAGCCGTGGTCCGCAGCGTGCGGAGATTCCGTGCGTTGCGCGTGCTCCCAGACGCCCGGGTTGGTCGCCTTGACCATTTGCTCGCAGAAGTCCACGCCCACCAGGTTGTCCTGAAACAGGCAATGGTCGAACATGTATTCGGCGGCTTCACCCAGATTGATCATCCACTCGCCCAGGGGCGGCGTCTTGACGCCAAAGGCCATGTTCTGCGCGTAGACCGCGCAGGTGGCGTGGTTGTCGCCGCAGATTCCGCAGATGCGGCTGGTGATGAAGTGCGCATCGCGCGGGTCCTTGCCTTTCATGAACACGCTGTAGCCGCGGAAGATGGATGATGTGCTGTGGCACTGGGCGACCTGCTTGTTGTCGAAGTCGATCTTGGTGTAGATGCCCAGGCTGCCCACGATGCGCGTGATCGGGTCCCACGCCATGTCAACGAGGTTGCGTGCGCCGGTGCGCGGCTGGGCCTGTGGAGTGGTGATGGTGGTCATGGGAAACTCCGAAGCGAAGAACTCTCAGGGCGCGATCGAAAGGGTGGCGGAAATCACGGGCGAGATGACGCCAGCCGTTCGGGTTCATGGCCGTACGTGCGCGGGTGATATCCCGTGGTCAATTCCGGACCCGGGTGCCGCCACGTCGGCTCGTCGTTGACGGTGCGATTCGTGATGGAGCGCAGCCGGCGGATGGTCTTGCCATACCAGCCCACCAACGCCCCGGAGACTTTCGCCCCGGGCGGCTCATCCATGAACGGCATGAACTTGTCGGGAAAGCCCGGCATGGTGCACGCGATGCAGATGCCGCCGACGTTCGGGCATCCGCCGATTCCGTTCATCCACCCGCGCTTGGTCACGTTGCAGTTCACCACCGGTCCCCAGCAGCCGATTTTCACCAGGCATTTGGGCGAGCCATATTCATGCGCGAAGTCGCCTTGCTCGTAGTATCCGGCCCGATCGCATCCTTCGTGCACCGTTTTGCCGAAGAGCCACGTCGGGCGCAGCTTGTCGTCCAGGGGAATCATCGGCGCAAGGCCAGCCGCCTGATAGAGCAGGTACAACAGCGTCTCGGTCATGTTGTCGGGCTGCACAGGACAACCCGGCACGTTCACGATGGGAACTCCCGCCTTGGATCGAAAATCCCATCCCAGGTAATCCGCCAGCCCCATGCTGCCTGTGGGATTGCCCTCCATCGCGTGAATTCCACCGTAGGTCGCGCACGTTCCCGCCGCGACAACCGCCCACGCCTTCGGCGCAAGTCGATCAATCCACTCGTTCAAGGTGATCGGCTGGCCGGTGCGCTGGTCGTAGCCGATGGCGGCCCAGTAGCCTTCCTCCTTGATGCTCTCGTTTGGAATGGAGCCTTCGATAACAAGCAGGAACGGATCGAGTTTGCCCTGGTCGGCAGCGAACCAGTGCTTCATGAAGTCATCGCCGTTCTCCGCCGCCAGCACGCGGTTGTGCAGGTGCACCTTGGGCAGGCCCGGAATCGCGCCCATCACGATGTCTTCGATGCTCGGCTGGGTCGCAGCGGTGGTTGAAATGGTGTCGCCATCGCAACTCATGCCGTCGGGCGTCCACAAAATGTGAACTTCCTTGACCTGCGGCAGCGACAGATCGCCTTCCGGCGTGCGGATGGTCAGAGGAGATGGCGTCATCTGATCGTTCATGGCAGCGCTCCGATCCGAGTCGCTTGAGCGTGTCGAGCGCGACTCAAAACTCCCTCAACAAATCCGAGGCAACTGCTCCCCGGACAACATCGTGACCACGCGTTCTCCCCCGATGAGCGATTTCAGAATGACCATGCCGCGCGGCTCTTCCACCACGCGGCCGATGATCGCGGCATGCCGCCCCAGGGGATGCGAACGCATCGCCTCCAACACAGAATCCGCCTGCGCCGCGGGCGCCGCGGCGATCAACTTGCCTTCGTTGGCCACATACAGCGGATCAAGCCCCAGCATCTCGCAGGCGGCGTGAACCTCGGCCCGTATCGGAATGGCGCGTTCATCCAGTTCAACGCCCACCTTTGACGCATCCGCGAGTTCATTCAGCGCACTGGAAATCCCGCCGCGCGTGGCATCGCGCATGCAGCGGATGTCCGGACACGCCTCGAGCATGCGCTGGGTCAATTCGTGCAGCGAAGCGCAATCGCTTTCAAGTTGCGTTTCAAACTCAATGCCTTCGCGGGCTGACATGATCGTCACGCCGTGATCGCCGATGGTTCCCGACACGATGATGCAATCGCCCGGCCGCGCCGCGCTGATGGACAGAATCCGTCCCGCAGGCACCACGCCGATGCCGCTGGTGGTGATGAACACGCCATCGCCCTTGCCACGGTCCACGACCTTCGTGTCGCCTGTGACGAGGCTGATGCCCGCGCCTTCGCACGCTTCGCGCATGGAATCGACGATGCGCTTCAGCGTCTCAATCGGCAGTCCTTCTTCAAGAATGAACGCCGCGCTGATGAACTTTGGAATCGCGCCGCCGACCGCGAGATCATTCACGGTCCCGCAGACCGCGAGTTTGCCAATGTCTCCGCCGGGAAAAAACAAGGGCCGCACGACGAACGAGTCCGTCGTGAACGCCAGCCGTGGCGATCCGACTGGCGTATGGCCGTTGAGGCTCACCGTGGCCTGGTCTTCCATCGCCGCGAGAATCGGATCGCCAAACCCGCGCACGAACACGCGCTTCACCAGGTCGGCCGTCAGCAAGCCGCCGCTGCCATGACCAAGCAAGACATGGTCGTAGTGCATCTGCGGCATCGGGCAGGACGCGTTGAGCAGCGAACCGGGATGTTCAGGTGCGACGGTCATTACAGCACGTCTTCCTCGCCGCGAATCACATGAATCAAATCCCACACGATGTGCAGCAGCGTCTGATGCACTTCCTGAATTCTGGGGATGCTGAAACTCCGGACAATGAGGCAGAAGTCGCAGATTTCATCTCCGCCGCCGCCTGCGGAACTGGAGCCCGCCATCCGCCCGCCGTCTTTGCCCGCGAAACCGATGGTCAGCATGCCGATCTCTTTCGCCACCCGCATGGCCCGGATGATGTTGGCCGATTTGCCGCTGGTCGAGGTGCCCAGCAGCATGTCGCCGGCCCGCCCGAGCATCTGCAACTGCTGCGAGAACACCATCGCAAAATCCTGATCGTTCCCTACAGCAGTCATGATCGCGGTGTCGGTGGTCAGTGCGATCGAAGGCAGCGCCGGGCGTTTCTCGATGATCGGGTGCATGAACTCGACCGAGCAATGAATCGCATCGCAGGAACTTCCGCCGTTGCCCATGGCGAACAACCGCCCGCCTGCGTCAAACCGCAACGCCATCGCCCTGCAGCACTCGATGATCGTCTTCGCGTTATCCGCAAAGAAACTGCGCTTGAGGTCGGCGCACTCATCCGCCTGCCGCAGAATGATCGCGCTCAATTCATCCGCTGACATCGGCGGCCTTTGAATCACAACGCCGCCGCGCCCCGCCTGGGCAGGATTGGATTGGATCGCGCTCACCGCGCCCAATTGTCAGGGCGATCCCGGCGCAGTCCACGCCCGCTCCCGGGCATTTCAGACGAATGAGAAGAAGGCACTACGCGCCTGGAGCAGCATCGGCGTGCGTCGAAGGACTGTCCGCAACCACCGATGCAGGAAGCATCCGCTGCTCACGCAGCAGCGCATCAATATCCACATCCACATCGTCATCCTCGCCATCGTGCGTGCGCTTCGGCAGCGCAAGAGGCGTGCCGATGAGCATGTACGTCGCATGCATCCGCTGCCCTTCAAGCAACTTCGGCTCCATCGCAGGCAACGCATATTGCGCCCCGTGCTGAACGCTCACTCTCGAAGCAGGCGCAGGCTCAAGCAACTTGCCGATTCCCTTCGGCCAACCCTCAACGCGGCCGATGCACGTCTTGCAATACCGGCCCTGATCGCCCGCATTGTTCGTCCACCGCGCCCAATACACGATCAGCATCGGCCGATCCGGCATCGGAAACTTCACCTCCACCGTCATCGTCGTGTACCGGCGATGAAACAAGGGCCAGCCGAAGCCTCGATGGATGTATTCATGAACCGTGCCCGGCACGCGAACATCCTGCGGAATGAAGCCGATCGAAAGTTCGATTCCGGCCGCGCCGTCCGGCCGCGCCTTGCGCACCACGCCGCAGTCCGGCTTCCTTGGATTTGTCTGCACATCGAACACCCTCAGCACGTGCACGCCGCTGCCGTTGCCCGCGCCCACCGATCCGTCCACGCCATCGCACGCGCCGATGAACTGCAGCACGGGCGGCCGCTGCGGACAGGCTGATTCGGTTTTGCGCGATGGAAGATCAATCAGGCGCAGCGCACGCTTGTGCGATGGCTCAACGGTTGGATCGGTGCGAATCTTCCCGCCGATCATGCGCAGCCACTGCTCGGCTTCCTTGCGCCAATTGTTCTTGGCGGTAACCGCAGGCTTGTTGCGCGTCAGCGGACTGGTCGCCTTTGCAAGCGCTTCGCGGAAATGCTTCACCAGCCGGCCCAGATATTCCGCATCGCGATCGGAAATGCCGAGCGTTTCCCTGTGCGTCCACACGTACTGCGCGAAGCCGCGCGAAGTCATGGCGAAGTCGCTGTCGCTTGAAGGCACGAACTTGGCGAGGTTCCGCCGCCTGCGAACCTTGTGGGCACGGGCGCGGCGATCTCGACGATGTGCGCGAAGCAGTGGCATGGCGGGGGTCCTGGTCTTGCGGTTGTGCGATCCATCGATGCGGCCAACGCCCCGGATCGGGGCGATCTTCCTCGATCGCCGCATCACCGGATCGCCGCATCACCAACTGACGATTGCCTATCGCCCTTTCCGCAGCGTCACTTCACTCAAAGTCCCAAAAGCGCGCCTTTTTGCGATGCAGCGCAAGAGCCAGATGCGCTGGCGCAGGGTCCGGCCGCCTTGGATCGCGCGCCAGCCGCGCCGGATTGCGGCCTGCGCACATGCAGCGCACGGTCTGGGCGCATCAGCGCGAGAGCTGGATGCGCCAGGCCGTGCGCCAGCAGCGCAGGCGCACAGGCTGATCGCGCAGGCGCAGGGGATGGGTTGGAGAAGATTGGCGGGGAAAGTGTGCCTGCGCGCTGCGCAGGTATTCATGCGGACCGGGACAAAATGCCCGGAAGCGGGCCTGAAGTGCCCCGACTGCGGGGTCGAGTGCCCGCGCCGCGGGGATTTTTCATGGCGCGGCGTGCTCAATTGCAGGGGCGCGATGAAAGTTTGCCCAGACGCGGGGAAACTTCCGCGGAGTCCCAGGAACGAAAGATTGAGCCGGGGAAATCCAGCAAGGAGCGCGGGAACAACGCCAAGG
>CAMPIL010000116.1 GCA_946886375.1 uncultured Phycisphaerales bacterium | reverse complement strand
TCAACCTCGTGCTGCTGCAGGCGATCAAGGACAAGGCGTCGGACATTCACTTCGAGCCGTTCGAAGAAGAATTCAAGATGCGCTATCGCATCGACGGCGTGCTGTATGAAATGATTCCGCCGCCGCGGCACCTGGCCTTGCCGATTGTTTCGCGCATCAAGGTCATGGCGAATCTGGACATCGCCGAGCGCCGTCTGCCGCAGGACGGCCGCATCGAACTGGAAGTCGCCAAGAGTCCCATCGATCTGCGTATCAGCGTGTTGCCGACAATGTTCGGCGAATCGGTCGTGATGCGCGTGCTGGACCGCTCGAACGTTCAGTTGAGCCTGGACAAGATCGGCCTTCGCAACGATGAGCTGGAAATCGTGCGCACGCTGATCCAGAAGCCCAACGGCATCATCATCGTGACCGGCCCCACCGGCAGCGGCAAGACCACCACGCTGTACGCCGCGCTCAACGAACTCAATCAACCCGACACCAAGATCCTCACCGCCGAGGATCCGGTTGAATACGACATTGACGGCCTGGTTCAGTGCCAGATCAACACCGAGCAGGAACTCACCTTCGCGCGGCTGCTGCGGTCGTTCCTGCGCCAGGACCCCGACATCATTCTGATCGGCGAAATCCGCGATCTTGAAACCGCGCAGATCGCGGTGCAGGCGTCGCTCACCGGTCACCTGGTGTTCTCCACGCTGCACACCAACGATGCGCCGTCATCCATCCTGCGATTGCTTGATCTTGGAATGGAAGCGTTCCTTCTCACCGCGACAATCGAGGCGATCGTCGCCCAGCGCCTCGTGCGGCGCATCTGCCTCTCCTGTAAAGAGGAATTCACGCCAACCGAAGAGCAACTGATGGAACTCGCGCTGCGGCGCAAGGACATCGAAGGCCGCACGCTTTTTCGCGGCCACGGCTGCGAGAATTGCAACCAGAGCGGATATCGCGGGCGCAAGGCGATCTTTGAAATCATGCGCATGACCGACCAGCTGCGTGATCTGGTGATGCAGGAAGCCTCCACCACGGTGCTGCGGGCCGAGTGCCGCCGCGACGGCATGCGAACCTTGCGCGAGTCGGGACTGTTGGCGATCTACGACGGCCAGACCACGATCGATGAGGTGGTGCGAGAGACGATTGTTGAGGATTAGAGCACGCGCACCGCACAGGGCCGGACCCCGGCCCTTTGAGACCGCGCGTGAAGTCAAGTGAAGTGTGACCCTGCGGAACCACAGCCTCACGTGCAGCGCGCGAAGCCGGAGGCCCAACGAGACCTGCCATGCCTACCTACCAGTACGAAGCGTTGAATTCAGCCGGCAAACCCCAGAAGGGAACCGTTGAAGCCACATCAAGCGAAGAAGCGATCCAGCGCATCAAGGGCCAGGGATATTTCCCCACTTCAGTCCGCGAGCAGAAGGTCAAGGGCTCTGGCGCCACCGGCGCCGCCGCCAAGGTCAAAAAGAAAAAGCGCAAGTCCAGTTTTGGCGCGCTGAGCATCGGCAAGGTCAACCGCAAGAAACTCACGATGTTCACGCGGCAATTATCCACGCTGCAGGACGCGGGCCTGCCGCTGCTGCGATCCATTCAGATTCTCGAAGGTCAGCAGAAGCCGGGATTGCTCAAGTCGATTCTCGGCCAAGTCGCCGAGGACGTTGAAGCCGGCACCACGCTGTCCGACTCCATGGCCAAGCACCCCAAGGCGTTCGATCGACTGTATTGCAAGATGGTCAACGCCGGCGAAATCGGCGGCGTGCTCGACCTCATTCTTCAGCGTCTGGCGACGTTCATGGAAAAAGCCCAGCGACTCCGCCGCCGCATCATCGGCGCGATGATCTATCCCGTCGTGGTCATCTGCATCGCGGTGCTCATCGTCACCGGCATCATGGTTTTCGTGATTCCCAAGTTCCAGGACATCTTCAACGACTTCGACGTGGAACTTCCCGGCCTGACGGTCTGGCTGATCAACGCCAGCATGTGGGTGGCGGGCAAGGCAAGCCCGGACCAGACCATTCCCGGCGCGGTCTGGATTCTCGCTTCGCCGTTCATCTTCTTCTTCCTGTTCAAGTTGATTCGCAAGACGGGTCCGGGCCGGGCGGCGACGGACATCGTGCGCGTCAAACTGCCCATCATCGGCGGCCTGATCAAGAAGACCTCCATCGCGCGCTTCACGCGCACGCTGGGGACGCTCATCTCCGCGGGCGTGCCGATTCTCGAAGCCATCATGATTACCCGCGACACCTCGGGCAATTACGTCTATGAGCAGGCGCTGACCAAGGTGCACGATTCAATTCGCGAAGGCGAAACGTTCGCCGGTCCGCTGCGCGAAGCGAAGGTCTGCGACGCCATTGTCGTCAACATGATCGACGTAGGCGAAGAAACCGGCGATCTGGACACGATGCTCATGAAGATCGCTGACAACTACGAGGAAGAAGTGGATGTCGCGGTCCAGGCGCTGTTGAGCCTCTTGGAGCCGCTGCTGGTCGTGGTGCTGGGCGGCGTGGTCGGCACCATCGTGCTCGCGCTGTTCCTTCCACTGGTGAAGATGATCGAGTCGGTGTCCAGCGGCAAACTGTGATCTGGCGAAAGGCCATTCGATGACGCATCGAAGCACGCATTCTCTGAAGGTCTCACCGCCAGCGATGGCTTCGCTGCGCGCGTTCACCATCGTCGAACTGCTGGTGGTGACGGCGATCATCGTGCTGCTGTTGAGCCTTGTCATTGTCGCCATGAACGCCGCGACGCGAACTTCGCAGAAGACCCGCACCGCCGCGCTTATCGACAGCATGAAGAAAGGCTTGATCCGGTTCAAGGAAGAAGTGGGGTACTACCCGCCGGTGCTCGGGCCAGGAGCGACGACGCTGCGCGACCTGTTTCCGCCGCCGAATCCCACATCCGCAACCTACGCGATTCAAATACAGGAATGGTGGTCCTCGTGCTCGCTGGCGGATTATCTGGTTGGGTACGGCAATCACCGCGAAGACGGATTTGGCGCGACCGGCCTGGGCTCGCCCAACGACTGGAGCGATGAAAATCCGCCACAGGGCATTCGCAATCCGCAATACGATGGCGTGTGGGGCGCGACCACCATCACGTCCGCAGGCCTGTACACCAACCGAATGAAAATGGGCGGCGCGTATGGAACGGTGTTCAATCCGCTGCCCATCGATCAAGGCAAAATCCTTGGACCGTACCTTGAACTGAAGGATGAGCGGCTGCTCGCCGCGATTCATTACGGCCCCAACGGGATGCACACGTATTTCCCCGGCGATGTTCTGCCAGCGGGACAGACCTGGGAAACCCTGCCCAAGGTTGTCGTCGATTACTGGGGCATGCCGATCCGCTATTTCCGCCGGCCCTATCCCGCCGGCGCCCTGGGGCAGTCGTATCGAGCGTTCGATCGCAACGGCGATGGCGTCATCAATGACTCGGATCGCGTTCCCACGCTTTCCGACGTGCACGTGCTGCGGCCGCGCGAGATCAAGTCAGGCTCGGAACTCACCATCACGAATCTCGCCGATCCCGCGGGCGCGCCCATCACCACCACGGCAGAACTGCAAGCAGGCGAGTTTGCTTTGCTTGCGGCCGGCCCGGACAAGCGGATTTACGAGGGCCCCGGGGCTGCTGAACAGATTACCCAGCACGAAGACAACGTCGACAACATCGTGGAGGTTGGACCATGACGCACCGTGCACTCATGCAGTGGCGCATCGAATCCGCTTTGAGCATGCCCGCCTCGCGCGCGTCGTCACGCAGAATTCCCCGCGCGTTCACCCTCATCGAAATGATGGTGGTCATCGGCATCGTACTCATGCTCGTGGGGCTGACGGTGGGCGTATCGGCAATCCTTCATCGGAAATCTGAAACGCGCCAAGTCGAGCAGATGTTCAAGATTCTCGATTCGGCCCTGCAGGAATGGGA
The DNA here is from genome assembly GCA_946886375.1 of uncultured Phycisphaerales bacterium. The sequence continues at coordinate 5,804 of CAMPIL010000116.1, read as the reverse complement.
GATCACCGCCGAGCGGCAACTGACCTGGGGCCTGGATGGCACGCCCGCCGCGGGAATGACCTACGACTTGAATTCCAATTCACACGGCGCAGATCAGATGAGTGCGCTTTTGAAGCGAGTGCAAGCGTCAAGCGCATCGAAGGAAATCTTGGCGCGGATCGATCCGGATTTGCTCAAATACGACTCAGCGCTCGATAAGTATTCGTTGGTCGATCCGTGGGGAACGACCGTGCTCGTTCTGCATCCAGGCCGTCTTCCAAACGTAGCCGCGTACCCATACGACAACGTCGTCGCGAAGGATACTGATGGCACGATTCGCACGACGCCAAATCATCTGCAGACGCCGAGCACCAGCGGAGGTCCAACTTCGTGGGAGGTAAGTGAGCAGCGATTCGGCAGTTGCGTGAATCGCCGCATCTGTTTCATTTCCGCCGGTCCTGATCGCGATTTCGGAGCGGTGCGTCCGGGAGTTGGTGTTCAGGCTGATGACATAGAAGCCGCACGTGACAACATCTACTCCTATGTGCTGGTGATTCAATGACTCAAGCCCATCCCACAACTCGCGTGGCTCGCCGCGAAACGTCCCTGCGAAGTTTCACGCTCATCGAATTGATGGTCGTGGTCGGCATCATCGCGGTGCTCGGCGGAATCACCGCGCTGGCGTACCGCGGCGTCGCCAAGGACGCCAAACTCTCCTCCGCCAAGAACACAGTCATGGCGGTGCTGGACAACGCACGCGGCCTTGCGATGAAGGAAAACACCATCGTCGCCGTCGTCTTCCGCGCGCGGCTGGACGGCAATCGCCAGTACCTTGAAGCCGTCATCGCCCAATGGAACCGCCAGTCGGCGCGTATCACCGTCAATTTCGCTCCACCGGGCACACAGGTCGTGGACCGGCTTGTGCCGGTGCCCGGCGTTCCCGTGCGCACGCTGCCGGTCGGCATCAAGGTGGCCGGTCCCTTTTATGCAGGCAACAGCGACACGGCATGGCTCACCTCCACGCACCTGCCCGCGATCGCCCAGAGCGGCTCCGGGGCCGGCCAGGGCGAAATTGCAGGCAGCATCATCGGCGTGATGTACGCGCCCAACGGCACCACCATCACCCGCAACAGCCAGACCGACTCAAATCGCACATGGGTTGACTTCGACAACGACGGCCTGCAGGACTGGGGCGGCGGTTCTCCGTTTGATTACAACACACCCGCGCAAGCCGGCTCCGTGTCCGCTTCGACGTTGACGGCGGCGCAATACAGCAGTTTCTTCGAGCAGCGTTTAGAGCACGATGAATGTTACATAGATTTCGTGCCCTTCCTCGCCGTGTTCGATGACGACCACGCGCGTGAGGTGTACGACCCATCAAGGTGGAATTTCCTCATCAGCGGTAATTCCACTACCGCATACAACAATCGCCTGGCGGATTACACGGCGTATGTCACCACCAACGCCGATCGACTTCACTTCAACCGGTACACGGGAGTGGCGATGAAATGAGAAGTCATCCGGCGATTTTGCGATCCAGCGCTGTGGCGATTGCGGAATTTCCGCACGCAGGCGTTTCCATGCGCCATTCGCTCAATTGCCAGATTGCCGTATGGCCGCATTCGCGACATTCTCGCCGGGCGTTCTCGCTCATTGAAGTTCTGCTGGCGATTTTCATTCTGGGCATCGGCGTGATTTCAATAGCCGCGCTGTTTCCCGCGGGCATCGCCCAGCAGCGGTTGTCGGTGGATGACATGATGGGTCCGATCGTCGCCAACAGCGCGATGGATGTCATTCGCAGCAAACTGCACACGGACGATTTCGGAATCTTCGAACACTTCAGCGCGCCAAATCCGCGGCCGACTGTCGCGGGCGACTGGCCGTGGATGCGTCCGGCGATTCTTTTTGTCGATGATCCTGCGTGGCCCGGCGGCGCCAATCCGCCGCTGGATGAATCCGGCGCGATCGACATCTTCAGTTTCTACGCCTTCAACAGCATCCTCCCGGCGGCGAATCGCGCCACCGAATTCGCCGCGGCGATTCCCGCCAGCGATCCGCCGCTGTACGGCATCCCGTTCAACCGCGTGAAGTACGCCACGCCGCCGCGAATTTTGATCACGCAGGAGGAGCGCTATTACCCGGCGGTCAGCCGCATGTATTCAGCGAGCAAGGAAACGGTGAAGCCGCAGTACGTGTGGGACTGCATGTTCCGCCGCTTCCAAGGCAAGATAATGGTGGGGATTTTCGTCTATCGGGTGACGATTCCCGGCGGGGGCACCGCGCCGAATTACCGCGTGCAGAAGAACGCCATTTGGCCCACCGTGCCGCCGATTCCGTTTGGTCCCAACCTCGATTTGGCGAACATGCCGTTTCTCGTCGGCGAGCCGGTGACCAACACCTCTCCGCCGTATTACAGCGCGGGCGGCGCGTGGGATACCTTCGGCCCCGATGGCCCCAATATTCCAGTAGGCTCCGGCGGCCAAAGCGATGATGCGATCGTTCTTGGGACGGCAACCGGCACGCTCTACGACCCAGATGACCCGCGTCAAGCCTGGCAGCAGCCGCGCCAGTGGATTGTGGATCAGAACAACAACGTGCATCGCGTGCTCGGCCAGACGCGCGAAGATTACGATATCAACCTCGGCAAGGTGCAGGTCGAACTTGTGCGCCCGCTCACTCCCGTGCTCGGCTTGCTGGACACCGGCGCCAACCTGTCGCTGCCCACCAACAGGCACTTCTACTACTGGCCTGACACCGCGGCAGGGGCGAGCCCGGCACTCAGTTGGATCGGCAGCAATGTCGTCACCGACATCTGGTACGTCCCGCTCAGCGTTGAATACGACCTGGACAACGACGGCCGGCCCGACGGCGAATGGACGCTCACGCCTGTGTACGCAACGGTGAAGGAACTGTGAGATGAAACAACATCCGACACCACACCAATCCGCGCCGGCGTGCCGCGCATTCCATGCAACGCTTGCGTTTTCGCGCCGTCGCGCCTTCACGCTCACCGAACTCATGGTCGCGGTCTCCGTGCTCATCGTCGTCATCATCGCGACGAGCAAGATCTTCGGCACGGCGAGCCGGATTACCGCCGTCGGCACGTCCACAGCCTCGGTCATGACCGAAGCGGCGACGATCGAGCGGCGAATGCGCGAAGACATTTCCAAACTCACGCCTGAGGGCTTTTTCGCAATCCACTGCGTCGCGGTGCGGAACGATGTAAATGTTGCGGCGGGCGGTCCGTTGCTCAATGCCAACCTGCCGCCGACCGCGATCATCCGCGCCGATCAACTCGTGTTTTTCGCCATCGGCGTGGATTCGGCCGCAACGTACCGCATGTCAGCCGGCAACTCGCACAAATCCGAGGGTCTGGCCTCGCGCGTGTATTACGGCCATGCATTCCAGTTGCGCGAGGCCCTGCCCGCAATTGTCAGCGGCAACACCGCGGATGCGCACGATCCAGCCCACATTTTCATTGTCAACACCCAGCACGCCGAGAGCCGCATCTATCCTTGGTTCTGGGCCAACGCGAGCATGGTGCGCACACCATTTGAGCCGACTGGCGGCGCTGCGAACGGCACCGACATTTTCAATCCGGTGGCCAGCACGACCGTCAACGGCCGTCAGCCCGAAGCCCGCCAGTGGATTCTCGCGCGCCAGCCTGTGCTGCTGATCGATGATGATCAGAATGCGCCCAACGTGAACAGCAAGACGGTGTACCAGTCCGAACTGCTCACGGCGCGATCGATTTTTCTCGGAGTCCAACCGGCGGCGAATTTTGGCCACTCCCGCGAGATTCGCAACGGGCGCGCCGATGCCGCCGCGTCCACGCTCAATCTCATCCGGCGTTGGGTGACGTCCGTGAACCTCACGGGCATTTTCTCCGCGCGGCCGTGGGACAATTCCGCATTCGCCGTCGGCGATCAGCGGCGCGTGATTTCGCTTGCGGTTTATTACCCCCGCGCCGAGCGCGTCGCGCCCAGCATGGGCCGCGTGGACCAGGCCCTCACCAATCACGTCATCGGCGAAGGCTGCAGTTCATTCGCGATCGACTGGACCTACGACGGCACGTTCGATGGCACGGGCACCAATTCAATTGGATACGTCATCAACGGTGCTGGCGTGCCGTTCCGTGGTGTCGGCGTGAACCCGGGAGTGGAACAGCCGTGGTTCGGCCTGGTCGATGACAACCGCGGTGTGCAACCCTACAGCGCGTTGCCTGCGCCTCCGCCCTGGCCGACGCCCGCCTCCATTCCGATCGCGTTCCGCTCAGAAACAATATCGGGAGCGAATATCGAGATTATCCCGGCAACTCCCATTCAACCCGGTGTTCTCGATTACTGGGCTGTCTTCGGCTACAACCAGTTTCAGTCGCTCAATCTCGATCCGACGATTGATCCTGACCCCGGCCAACCGGGCTATGAAGAGCCTTACGCCCCGCTGGGCTACACGCCGTTTCCCTCGGCCATCCGCGTGACCATGACGCTGCACGACGCCGAAGGAAGGCTTGAAGCCGGCCGCGAAGTTCAGTTTGTGATTCGATTGCCCAGGCGCGTGAAGTGAAATCGCGACTTGAATTGCCATGCACGCCCTCGAACAGAGGAGCATCCACATGAAGCGGAACATGACCATCACCTCTTTGGCGAACAGCGAAGCAGCGGAGCGCGCGCGGCGTCGGGGCAACACCATCGTGCTTGTGACGGGAATCCTCGTGCTGCTGGTCATCATCGCCACCGCGTACGTGACGCGCACGCAGGCCGGCCGCACCACGGCCAGCGCGTACCTGACGACCGGCCAGCGCGAAAACAATCGCGATGTGATCGTCGAGCAGTTCGCGCAGGAAATCGCGGAGGCCTTGTTCGTGCGCGAGGCGTTTACGAGCAATTCCAACGATTATCGCGCCGCGATTCTGCCGGATGCGGTGCGCTACGGCGTTGATCGTGGCACGAATTTCAAGTTCAACTTTGCCCCGTACAGCGTGGTGCCGTGGACGAACTGGCCGGATGATGTGTTTCATGGCGGGCCGCTGACAGCGGCGCAGGAAGCGCTCTGGCCCAAGGGCGCGGGCAATCCCAACGGCGGGGGCGCGGGAACCACGCCGCTCATTCAGGCTCTGCTCGCAGGCGAAGGCAATCCCATTGGCAATCCCGGCTTCGGCGACACGCGCTGGCTGCGCGACCTTGAACCGCTGCGCTGGGACACCAACAACGACGGCATACCGGAAGCGTTCTCGCATTGGCGTCACATGACCAACATCGCACGCGCCGACAACGCGTGGCGGATCCCCCGGAACATCAATGATATTGATGGCGCGACCGGCTTCCTCTTAACGGATTTGACAATCCCAGTTGAGCAGTGGCTGGCGATGAGGGCCGCCCCCTCTCGGTTTGGGATTACAGGTGATGCAATCTTCCCTGGGCAAGCACTGTTTGAAATCCAGTGGTGCCGGTGGTTTGGAGCGGACGCAACTTGCATCGATGGTGCTACAACGGAAGCCCGGCTTGCGAATCATGCGGCTGTTATGCTTGATCCAACAAGTGTGCCACACAATTTCTATCGGTTAAGCGACCTCGATGCTGATGGTGTATTGCACGAGATCGGTGAACGGGCGGAGGACGAATTCATTCCTGGGACAGCTCGCTGGAACGTCAGCCGCGTGCTCGCCGACAGCGATGGCGATGGCTTCACCGATTCTTTCTGGTTCCTCGCCCCCACGCCGATCCAAAACGGCGTGCGGCAAGTCGTCGCGGTCTCGAACGACGAGAACGCCTGTGCGGCAACCCGGTCGGGCCGCCCAAACGGCGCGATCGTAGAGAATGCCC
>CAMPIL010000115.1 GCA_946886375.1 uncultured Phycisphaerales bacterium | reverse complement strand
ACCGTGAACCATCGCCGCATCGTGTGCCCTGTCATTGGTTGCATGCGCGAAAGTGTATCGGCTGTCTGATAATTTGGGCATGCGGCATCAAGTTTGAAACCTGCACCCGCTGGCGGACGAATTGGTGAGCAAGGCGAATCGATGCTGCCGTCTGCGGACGCGTTCCACAGGCCGCAATCCGATCAGACGCCTTGAAACGGGTTCAAAACAGCGGTTTTTCGTTGACCGATGATGTTTCTGAGGTAGATTGAACTTGCCGTGAGGGGTTCGCGGCATTTTGAGTTGTCGCCAGAGAGCCGTCCAGCGATCGGTGGCGGGCGTTGCCTGTCACGTGGATCGCTGTTGGCTCTGAGCGGTAGGAGGTCAGGGACAGATGGCCAACGCGCTGCGTCGGAACCGGAATTTGGTGATGGCTTGGAGTCTCGTCAGCGCGACGCTGGCGTGCTCGATCACTCACCATTGCGAAGCTCGCGGCAGCCTTCCCCGGCCGCAGCAGATTCCCGCCACCCTCGAAGACTACTTCGAGCCCGGCACGCAGGAAGGCACCCTCAACATCGAGTTGATCTCGCCTTTCAACTGCACTTTCTGCCACGAGTTTGAGGACGATGGCAACCCCGATCAACTCGTCGCGCCGTACGACAACTGGAAATCAAGCCTCATGGCCCAGGCCGCGCGCGATCCCGTCTGGCACGCCGCGCTCGCCATTGCCAACCAGGATGCTGCGCTCTCCGGCGACACCTGCATCCGCTGCCACAGCCCCAATGCATGGCTGGGCGGGCGATCGGTGCCAACCGACACCTCCGCGTTCATCGAGAGCGACTGGCACGGCGTGCAGTGCAACTTCTGTCACCGCGTCGTCGATCCGGTTTCCAATCCTGAAAATCCCACTGAAGACCTTCCGATTCTCAAGAACCTGATGGCGGGCGGTCTGCTTCCGACCCAGCCGGGCAATGCGCGATACATCGTCGATCCTGATGATGTGCGCCGCGGGCCGCTGGATGATGTGCCGGAAAACTTCCACAACGTGCCGATTCTCGTTTCGCCGTTCCATCGCGAAGGCCAGTTCTGCGGCACGTGCCACGATGTGAGCAACCCGTTGTTCACGCGCCAGGTTGATGGCACGTACGTGCTCAACACCATGGACGCCGCGCATCCCACGCAGAACGCCCATCAGATGATGCCCGAGCAGCGCACCTACAGCGAATGGCTGAACAGTTCATTCGCGAGCACGGGCGTGTATTTTCCCGATCATCGTTTTGGTGGCGACCACCCCACCGGCGTGATGCGCAGCTGCCAGGACTGCCACATGCCCAAGAACTTCGGCGGGTTGTGCGTGTTCTGGGATACGCGGCCGTTTTTCCCGCGCGCGGACGTCGCCGAGCACTCATTTGTCGGCGCGAACACGTGGGTCATCGGCGCGGTGCAGGAAGAATACGGCCAGAATCAGACTGGCATGTCGCCAGCCGATGTCGATCTCAACCAGGCCCGCACGCAGAACATGCTGCGCAACGCTTCGGACATGCAGGTAGCGCAACTGGGCCCGCAGTTGAAGGTGCGCGTGATCAACCAGTCGGGTCATAAACTGCCCACGGGCTATCCCGAAGGTCGCCGCGCGTGGTTGAACGTGCAATTCCTTGATGCCTCCAGCGAGTTGATCGTTGAGCGCGGCGCGTACGACTTTTTCACCGCAACGCTTACGGCCGGCGACACCAAGGTGTACGAAATGACCCTGGGCATGTCGCCGGACATCGCCAAGCAGGTTGGTCATCCCGCGGGCGCATCGCATCACTTGATGTTGAACAACAAGGTGCTGAAGGACAACCGGATTCCGCCGCGCGGCTTCACGAACGCGGCGTTTGAGGCGGTGCGCGCCGCACCGGTGAACGCCGTGTACGCCGACGGCCAGTACTGGGACGACACGCTGTTCAACATTCCCGTCGGCGCCAAGCAGGCGGTGGTGACGCTGTACTACCAGACCACATCGCGCGAGTACATCGAGTTCCTGCGCGACAACAACATCACCAACAGCGCGGGGCAAAACGCCTACGACCGCTGGCTCAACCAAGGCATGAGCGCGCCGGTGGATATGGATGCGATGGTGCTCGATCTCGCTCCGCTGCGGCCCGGCGACGTGAACCACGACGGCCACGTCAACGTGAACGATCTGTTGATGGTCATCAACCAGTGGGGTCCGTGCCCCGTGCCCAACCTGTGCGCCGGCGACGCGAACGGCGACGGCGTGATCAACGTCAACGATCTGCTGGTCGTCATCAACAACTGGGGTTGACCGGAACTGGCTGATGGGAACGTGGTGTGGCCCGGACTTGGGATGGACGGCCCGGGATGGGCGGCTTGGAGTGGGCGAACTGGGGTTGGTTGCAACTGGATTTGCCGGAACTGTGGTGGCCGAAACTGGCTTGGACAGAACGGGGTTGGCCGGACCTTGTGTTGGCCGGACCTTGTGTTGGCCGGACTTGGGTAGCCGGACTTGGGTAGCCGGACCTGAGTTGGGCGGATTGGGCGGTCGGAACTTGGTGGGCGAAACTGGAGTGGGCCGGCGGCATCAAACGCGCCCACAGCACACGTGAGAAAGACCGTTCGCGGGCAAGCGGTTGGGGAGGCAGTCAAGAAACCCCTCGCATCGGACGCGGCAACTCGGAGCAATCCATGACATTCAAATTTCGGGAGCGTGAAGGAAGCGTGAGCGACGCGCCAGCGGCGTCGCAATGAGAATTGCCGCCAAACTTCATTGACGTCAGCGAGGTCCAAAAACTCTGAAGGCGTGCAACCGCTGGTCCGACCTGTCTCGCAGAAATCATTTTTAGCTAAAACTCAATATATCGCGGGCGCGATCCCCCCGACGCCGCGCCTACACCCGGCTGCCGCGTCGCTCTGATGAAATCATTTTTAGCTAAAACTCAATATGACGACACAGATGCGCTGCTGTCGGTGTGCAAAGAACAGCACACGCAGCGGCCGATGCGTCGATGAACACAGATGCAAAATCCCCAGCTCCATCGCCCTGAAGCCAAAGGGCCGGGTACAAGGAATTAGTTTTAGCTAAAACTCAATATATCGCGAGCGTCATCGACCTGGATAACCCGTCGCGGGCAGGCTGCCGAGTTTGATCTGACGAATTCATTTTTAGCGAAAACTCAATATGTCACGGATGGCCCAGGTCGCGTCGCGGCACGCACACGTCGCGCGTCGGACCGTGTCGCCGCTGCTGCGGTTGTCACCACTGCGCCAGCGCCACCGGCATGGTCGCCGCCGCAGGCCCCGCCATTGCCACCGCCACCGCCGCTGTTGGCCGAGCGGCCGTGATGTTGTGCCGTTGCAATGATGGACTGAGTTTTCCGACAACGTCCCGGCGCGGCACCCGCCCTTTGTGTCAGCATCTGACCGTTGGCGCCGATCTGACGCCAAGCTATTGCGCCCTGCGTGAGCGCGTTGATGCGTTTGCCGCGTTTGCCGCGTTTGCCGCGCTTGCCGCGTTGCCGCTTGGCCGCTTGGCCGGTTATTGCGCCATTGCGTTGTCGCGTTGAGGCGTTGGTCAGGCTGGCCGCATTGTTGTGCTGTTGCATTGTTGTGATGTTTTGCGGCCTGCTCATGCGTTTGGCGCGTCACCGCATCGCCGCCTTGATGTGTGGATGCGTTTGCCACATGGCCGCGTTTGGCGCGGTTGCAATGTCGCGTTGTCGCGTCGTTGCAATGTCGCGCTTGCCGCGCTATTGCGCGACCTGCGTTGATGCGTTTGCCGCGATGGCCGCGTTGTTGCCCGTAGTGGCTTATTGTGGTGCGGTCGCGTTGCCGCGCCAGTGCCTTCGCCGGGCTGACTCATGCGCCGCGCCGCTGCGTCGCCGCGCCGCCTTGCGCTTGCGAATTCCGCCGGCGGTTATCGCACGCGGATCGGCAGAATCAAGATCGGAATCCCTGCCCAGTGCAGTCGCCGCTGCAGCGTGAACGCCGTCTGGTTGTGCAGAATGCGGTCAAACCATCGCTCCTGCCGGAATGTCAGTTGGCCTGCGAAGAACGAAATCCGCCCGAATTCCTTCTGCACGTGCAGGCACAGCCCCTCAAGCGCTTCCACCGGATCAATCCCCACCACGCAGCGGTACTCCGCGGGAATGCCCAGTCGATTGGCCAGTTCAACGTACTTCTCGAGGTCCTCTTCGGTCTTGCGCTTGAGGGCTTCCAGTTCCGCTTCGCCTTTGAACGCGCCGCTGTCAATCACGCCCACCCTCACGAACACCACGTTCTTGAAATATCCGCCAAACGAAGTCATCGCCCCAAGCATGGTGTGCATGCCCAGGCCGCTGTAGCCGCCCACCAGCACCGCCGCGGTGGGCTTGCTGGGATCAAACGGCGGCGGCGTGGGCGCATGAGCCTTGTCCGGCACGCGCAGGTCGCGCTGCAACTGCAGAATCCTCACTGACACGGCGCGATAATGCCTGCGGATCGCAAAGCACAACAGCACAAACAGCGTCGTCACGATCAGCGCGTACGCGCCTGCCTCGCGGAAACGCAGAATCGACGTCCCCAGCAGAATCGTCACGCACAACACCAGGCCCGTGGCAAACAGCGCGGTCTCGCTCACCGCACGATCGCGCCCGCGCATCCAATTGCCGATCGACCGCCGCAGCATTCCCGCCATCGACAGCGTGAAGGAGATGAACACGTTGATGGTGTACATGATGATCAGCACGTGCAGGTTGCCGCTGACCAGCAGCAGCGCGGCTGTCGCGGTGGCGCCCATCAACAGAATTCCGTTCTGGGTCGTCAGGCGATCGGAAAGCGAAGCGAACCGCCGGGGGACCCAGCCGTCCAGGGCCATGTTGGCCAGCACGCGTGGCCCGCCGATGAACCCCGTCTGCGCCGCCACGATCAAAATCAGCGCCTCGGCGAGCATCGTCGCCCACACAAAGCCGTCGCCCAGCGCTTCAGGCCAGCCCTCCACCACGCGCTCAGCGAGGATCGCGTTCAACAGCCTGTCTTCCTGCGGGTGCACGCCCATGAACAGGAAGTTCAGCAGCAATCCTGCGGACAGAATCGCCAGCGAGAATCCCATGTATGCCATGGTGCGCTTGCCTGTGAGCACGCGCGGCTCGCGCATGTAGTTCAACCCATTGGAGACAGCCTCAATGCCCGTGTACGTTCCCGCGCCCAGTGAATAGGCGCGCAGGAAGATCACGAACAAGCCCCAGAACCCGAGCGTGCGCCAACCGGATTCAAAACCATCGGTCACCTGCACCATTGTCTCGCCGGCGGTCGGAGCCTCCCGGACGAATCCCGCCGCGATCAGAATCAAGTGCGTGAAAATAAAGAAGACGAAGATCGGCACCAGCGGAAGCACCGCGTCCTTCAGGCCGCGGATGTTCACGATGATGCCCACGATGATCAGCGCGACCTCCGTGGGCACTTTGGCGAATTGCCAGTGGATCGGCAGCAGGCTGAAGATGGCCTCGCCCGCCGCGGCAATCGACACTGTCAGCGTGAGTACGTAATCGACGACCAGCGCAGCTCCGCTGACCACGCCCGGACCCGGTCCCAGCAGTTTCGTCGCCACCACGTATCCGCCGCCGCCTTGCGGAAAGGCTTCGATGATCTTGGCATACGACGTGGCGATGATGAAAACAGTGAAAGGCGTGATGATCGCCATCGCCAGCGCGAGATAGGTGTGTTCGCGCAGCGCGATGTACGCCTCGGCCGGGCCGTAGGCCGAGGACGAAAGCCCATCCGACCCCAGCCCGACCCAGGCCAGGAACGCGATGAGCGAAAGGTGGTGAAACACCTGTCGGTCGCCGATGTCGCGCGGCCGGCCGAACAGAATCCTGCGACACGTCTTGCGCAGCCAGCCGTGATTGGCGTCGCCCAGCGGAGTCTCCGGGATCGAAAGAATCGGCCGCGGCGCCTTCATTGGGGAAGTGGCCTCGGGCTGAGGCTTTGGCGTCAGACCGGGAACGATCGGCCCGGGCGGAGAACCCGCCGGCGGCGGCGTCTGCGGCCACTCCGGCGCGCGCTGCAGCCCGGGGTCTGACCCCGGACTTGCGCCGGGGCCTGCTCCGGGGGTGGACCCGGAGTTGGAATTGGAGGGCTGCCGCAAATCGCTCAACGCTGCATCATCCTGTCACGGTCGGTCGAATCGTTCTTGCGCAACTTCCAAAGCATACAGCCGATGCCACGGCCACGCGAGATCAGCAGATCCAACCACAATTCGCGTCAGCCGGACCGCACCCCATTCGCCGCGAATTGCCCAGATGCCTGCAAGCCCGTTCGTCAATTCCCCATACACATGGGGCTGGTAGAGTGAAGTGCATGGCGATCGCGCACCTGTGCATTCAATGCGGATTCGATCTGGCGCGCATCAGGGCGCAGCGCGATCCGCACTACCACCTGCCGCTGGTGGTTTGCCCGCGCTGCGCCCATGCGTGCGTGAGGCGGATGCACCCGCTGCAGCGCGCCTGGCGTACCTTCCTGCGTATGGACCGCGCCATCTGGCTGTTGTTCTGGCACGCAGCGCTCATGCTGCTGCTGATCGTGCTGAACGTATCCGTCGTCGTGCTGCTGGCCCAGAATGCCGCGAGCCCTACTGAGTGGTATTGGATCCAAAGGGTGACGCTGGGCTACTCCTTCGTGTTTCAGATCGGCACGGGCATGTGGCTGACCGTGGGCTTTGCCCATCTGCGCGCCCGCTGGGTGTGGCCGGCATGGATCGCAATCATCGGCGTGCTCTCGAACATGGATTTCATCGTGTACGAAATTCATCGCGCCATCGGCTCAACGGATGGGCCCGACATGCCGGACGACATGGCTGGATTGTTCCTGTTTCGCATCGTCACGCTGGCCGGAGCGATGGCGGTTGCCGCGCTGGGCATTCCGCTGGGACACGGCGTGCGGCGTTCCTACCGTATTCATCGCAGGCAGCGCTGGCGCAAGCGGCGCGTGCGGATGCGGAAACTGAGGATCGCCGCATGAACGATCAACCGCCACAACCAGCCGAACAGCGCGTCAGCATTCTCGTGGGCGATCGGTTGTGCGTTCAATGCGGCTACAACTTGACCGGGCAGGCGGTCCTGCGCGAGCCGCACTACAACATGCTGATCGTGCGCTGTCCGGAATGCGGCACGGTCGCCTCGCCGCAGGAATATCCTTTGCTCGGGCGCTGGGCAAGCCGCTGGGCCGCGCTGCTGGCGGGGTTGTGGCTGTTGATTGTGCTGGGCATGCTGGTGGCCACCGGCGCGACGATCTTCGGATTCAGCCTGGGCACTGCGGAAGAGGCAGCCGGAGAGTATCAGCAATACCTCAACGAACAGTATGAAAAGCATCGTCAGGCGATGATCGCCGCCGCGCCCAACGCCAGTCCATCGCTGGGGTACTCGGGCTCGGAGATGCAGCAATGGAGCGACCACCAGGATTACGCAACGCTCTTTCAGCAGGCCGGTGGATGGCGCAGCGGCGTGACGTGGGATGCGCTGTTCATTTGGATTCCCGCGGGCATCGTGGTTTTCCTGCTCGGATGTTTCTGGTCCGCAGCGATGCTCGGCCATCGATGGCGCGGTCACCTGATGCTGAGCGTGTTGATCATGGCGATCGCAGCCGGATTTGCGTTTCTCTACGGCTGGCTGGAGTGGCAGAATTCTCGCCACTGGTACTGGCAGGAGGCGCGGCGAATGGTCGGCCCGCCGTTTCTGCTGGCGTCGCTGGTCTTCAACTGGTTCGTACTGATGGGCGGCCTGCTGCTGGGCCGCCGCGTGGTGCGCGGGCTGATTCGCCTGCTGCTTCCGCCGCGCCTGCGTCATTCGCTGGCGTTGCTGTGGATCGCCGATGGCCTGTCACCACCCACGCGCGGGCGGTGATTGATGTATGCCGGTACACTTTTTGCCATGCGTTTGCGCCGTCTGCCTTCGGTTCTGCTCATGGGCCTGCTGCTGGCCCTGTTCGCGGCGTTTCTGCTGTATCCGATCTGGCTGACGGTGCAGGGGGGTTTCCAGAGCACCGCGCGCGGCGATGAGGGGGCCTTCACGCTGCACCACGTCTTGGCGATTTTCGCCGACCCGGCTTTGCGGGCCGGCCTGTTCAACAGTTTCACCATCGCGGTGTGCACCACGCTGGCGTGCGTGGCGATCGCGCTGCCGCTGGCGGTTTTGGCGGCGAAGTTTGACTTCCCCGGCAAGCGCGCGATGAGCGCGCTGATTCTCGTGCCGATGATCCTGCCGCCGTTCGTCGGCGCGATCGGCCTGAGCCACCTGCTCGGCCGCAGCGGGTCCGTCAACGCGCTGCTGATGAACCTTGGTCTGATCGAAATCGGCATCGATTTCCTGGGCAAGGGCGGCTTCTGGGCCATCGTGTTCATCCAGGCCCTTGCGCTGTATCCAATTCTCTTTCTCAACGCCACCGCCGCGCTGGCGAACCTTGACCCGGCGCTGGAGGAGGCGGCGGAAAACCTTGGCGCATCGTGGTGGAAGCGGTTCTTCACGATCGTCCTGCCCTTGATTCGTCCCGGCCTGTTCGCCGGCGCGACGATTGTGTTCATCTGGAGTTTCACCGAACTCGGCACGCCGCTGATGTTCGATTACCAGATCGTCACGCCCGTGCAGATTTTCAACGGCATCAAGGAGATGGCGGTGTCCAAGACGCCGTACGCGCTCACGGCGGTGATGCTGATGTCGGCGATCATGCTGTACATCGTGGGCAAGTTCGTGTTCGGCCGCGGCGCGTACGCGATGTATTCCAAGGCGTCGATCCGTTCCGAGGTGGTTCAACTCACCGGGTTGAAGGGCGCGCTGGCCGCGGGCGCGTTCGCGTCAGTCATCGGCATCGCGATCCTGCCGCACATCAGCGTCATCCTGGTGAGTTTGACCTCCAACGGCCACTGGTATCAATCGGTGCTGCCGCGTGAATTCACCTTGACGCACTACACCGATGCGCTGAGTCACCCGCTGGCGGTGGGTTCGATCCGCAACAGTTTGTTTTATGCAAGCGTCGCGGTCGCGCTTGATCTGATTCTGGGTTTGATGATCGGCTATTTGATCGTGCGCACGCGGTTGTGGGGGCGCGGGCTGCTGGATTCCTTGAGCATGCTGCCGCTGGCCGTGCCCGGATTGGTGATGGCGTTCGGTTTCGTGGCGATGAGTTTGCGCTGGCCGTTTGCGGAAGGCGATCCCCTGGAAGGTTGGGTCGATGTGATCGGCGCGGAGCCGAATCCGATCCCACTGCTCATCATTGCGTACGCGGTGCGGCGGCTGCCGTACGTGGTGCGTTCAACCGTGGCGGGGTTGCAGCAGACATCAGGCGAACTGGAGGAGGCGGCGCTGAATCTCGGGGCCGGCCGCATCCGCGCGGTGCGCACGATCATCATTCCGTTGATCGCGGCGAATCTCATCGCTGGCGGCCTGCTCGCGTTCAGTTTCGCGATGCTGGAGGTCAGCGATTCGCTGATCCTCGCGCAGCGCGAAGCGCATTTTCCAATCACCAAGGCGATTTACATTCTCTTTGAGCGGCTGGGCGACGGCATGTACATCGCCAGTGCGATGGGCGTGTGGGGCATGGCCCTGCTCGCGGTCACGCTGGTGGGCGCGAGCCTGATGATCGGGAAAAAGATGGGGGCGATATTCCGGGTGTGAACGCGTGCGATCCACCTCGCGCTCGAACCCCACCACTATCGCGTGCGATCCACCGCGCGCTCGAACCCCTCCACCATCGCGCGCTTCACCTCATCCATGCTCGGGCCCTTTTCACCCAACTCGCGCCGCATGCTCGTCACGCTGCGTCCCGCCAGGCCGCACGGCACGATCAGATCAAAATGATCCAGA
>CAMPIL010000114.1 GCA_946886375.1 uncultured Phycisphaerales bacterium | reverse complement strand
CTTGCACAACCACCATCAGTGCAAAACCAATGCCACTTTGTTAGGCGCTCTAAGCAGCCGCATATCGCGTACGGCGAAAACTCCGTCTCCCCGCCTCCGGCTTCCGCAAAGCAACCGCTGCTTTGCATCTGCGACATTTAGCGTCAGCGACACATTGTATTTTCGCTAAAAATGGATGTATGACGAGGGTTTTCGTCCCTGAGTATCTTGAACATTGCCGCATATACCGATCCGCATGGCCAAAGATCGCGCAGCCCACGCGTACCAGGCGTATGGTCGTTCGATCATTCGGAATATGATTTGTGCTTCGCTCCGACTGCCCAATCGTGGTTGCAAAAGATTGTGTTTTCGCTAAAAATCAATGCATGAGCCGCCCCTTCTCCACTGAAAGCGTGTTTCGCGCCCTCGCGCATCCCACTCGACGGCACATCCTCGACCTGCTGAACCGCGGCGAGAAGTCGCCGCTTGAATTGGCGCAGAATTTTCATCACACGCAGCCCACGCTGTCCGCCCATTTGCGCGTGTTGCGCTCGGTTGGGCTGATCGCGGAACGCCGCATCGGCCGCAAGCGCATCTACACTGTGCATCCGCGCGGCCTTCGTCCGGTGTTGGAATGGATCAAAACTTACGATCCACAGCGACGGACCGCCTCGCGCTGATTACAGCCCGAAACTCCTCAAGCGAAACGCGGGGTCGGCAACCCGTACACTTCACGCAGTGAACCGTCAGCGTCGCATCGCTTTAACGCGTCCACCACCTGCGGGTCGAGTTTCGTGCCCGCCAATCCAACCACTTCCCGCACGGCGTGCTCGTAACTCCACGACTGCTTGTACGCGCGGGGCGACATAAGCGCATCGAGCACGTCGGCGGCCGCGGTAATGCGGGCTTCGATTGGAATGGCCTGACCGGCCAAACCATCGGGATAGCCGCTGCCGTTCCAGTTTTCGTGATGACTGCGGGCGATTCGCGAGGCCCGCTGCATGGTCGTTCGGTCTGAAAGCAATCGCTCGCCGCACACCGTGTGCGATTCCATCACCAACCGCTCGTGCTCATTGAGTTGGCCGGGTTTCTGCAAGACCTCCGGCGGAATGCGCAACTTGCCGACGTCATGCAGCATCGCGTCAAAGCCAAGTTCGCGCGCATCATCAGGCGAAAAATTCATATGCAGCGCGATCTGCTCCACCACCATGCGGATGCGCAGCACGTGCGTGCCGGTGTCTTCATCGTGAATTTCACTCGCCCGCGCCAGCGTGAAGATTGCGTCGTGATGAGACGCATAACTCGCATTGCCGCGCGCGTAGCGGCGGCGGTCCTGGTGGGGCGCATCGGATTCATGCGGAATGGGCTCAGACACAGTCGCTGGTCCTTGCAATTATTCTTTACCTATCGGACCAATTCAGATGCCACTCGACTGTGTCGTCGAGCAAAGTTCGCGTGACTGAACAGCATGATCGGCTCGCGCACGTGCCCGTTCAAGCCAATGTCATGCCTTGATCTTCTGCTGCGCGAAGGCCTTGGCCTCGGCGATCGCTTTAGGCACTTGCGATGGGTCCTTGCCGCCGGCCTGGGCCATGTCCGGCCGCCCGCCGCCCGAGCCGCCGCACACCGCCGCCGCCTGCTTTACCCAGTCGCCGGCTTTCAACCCGAGATCGATGATCGATTTCGGCACGGCAGCGACGATGAAGACTTTCGATTCAATTTCATTGGCGGAAAGCAGCATCGCGGCGGCTTCAGGATGTTTGGCTCGCACCACGTCCATCGCGGCAAGCAGCGAATCCTTGTCCGCGCCACTGAGTTGTTCGACGATGATCCTGCCATTCTGCCGCTCCGCCAGCGCGCGTGCCTGGTCAACCACGGTGCTGCGGCTGGCCGCCTGGGCCGACTTGCGCAATGACTTCACGCGTCCGCGCAACTGCTCAACCAGCACGGCAATCTTGTGCTTGCGCGCTGCACTGATGGTCAGTTCATCCGCCAGTTTCACGATCTCATCAAATTCAGCCGGCAGCAGGTCATCCGCAAGGTTCAGCGCGTTGGCGGCGCGCTGCTCCAGTTCAGCGCCCGCGATGTCCGCCGCCTGCGCTGCGGCGCCTGTCACGGCAGTGATCCGCCGCACGCCCGCGGCGAGCGCCTCTTCCTTCAGCACGACAAACCGCTTTGCTTCATCGCTGCGGGCCAGGTGCGTGCCGCCGCAGAACTCGACGGAGAACTTCCGCCATTCGGCGTTGGATGGATTGGCGATCAGATCCTTCACCGGCACGCCGATGGACACGACGCGCACCGGGTCGGGATATCGCTCGCCGAACACCGCGCGCACGCCGTTGATCTGCCTGGCCTTTTCCAGCGGAACCACGGCCGCATCGACCTTCAACGCCAGTGTCACAGCGTCGTTAGCGATGCGCTCCACTTGATCGATCTGCTCCGGCTTCATCGCCTGTGAATGTGAAAAGTCAAACCGCAGCCGGTCTTCAGCCACCAGCGAACCCTTCTGCTCCACGCCTTCACCCAGGACATCGCGCAAGGCGAGATTCATCATGTGCGTGGCGGTGTGATTGGCGCGAATGGATTCTCGCCGACTGCTTTCGACGACCGCGCTGACGCGATCCTGAACCGTGACCCGACGTTCGACGACGTGGCCGATGTGAAGCACGTACCCGCCATACGACCTGGTGTCCTGCACCTCAAATCGCGCAGCGCCGCGAGCGCGGGAAACATCCTGGCCGCGCACCGGTTCCGAGCCGGATTGATATTCCACGTGAATCTGGCCAGTGTCGCCGATTTGCCCGCCCGCCTCAGCGTAGAAATTGGTGCGATCGAGAATCAGCGCAAGCCGCCGGCCGGGCAAGGCGACATTATCGAAGTTGTCGCCGTTCCAGATCGCCTTGACTTCCCCAGCGATGGGCTTGCCGAAATATTTTTCCTGGTCGTGCGTGGGCTCAATGCCCATGGCCTTGAGCCGCGCGATGGCTTCGGGCGGCAGGGTGAGGTCTTTCTCCCCGCCAGCGGCCTCGCCGCCTTTGCGAGAGAGTTCGCGGGCGTGCTCCATCAAACTGTTGAAACCTTCTTCATCGACGGTCATGCCGCGCTCTTCAGCCATCACACGCGTGAGATCGATGGGGAAGCCGTAGGTGTCGTGGAGTTTGAAGGCGTCTTGAGCAGAGATGCGCCGATCGCGTGCTAAGCCGCCAGCGGCTTCAAACAATTCGATTCCCCGGTCCAGCGTCTTGAGAAAGGCTTCCTCTTCCTCGCGGATCACCTGCGCCACTTGCGCGGGGTTTCGGCCAAGTTCGGGAAACGCATCGCCCAATGAACGCACCACCGCCGGCACGAGTTGGTGCAGCAGCGGGCCTTTGACGCCCAGCGTCTGGTGCGCGTGCCGCACCGCGCGGCGAAGGATTCGCCGCAGCACGTAACCGCGGCCTTCATTGCTCGGCCGCGCGCCGTCGGTGATCGCCACGGTCAAGCATCGAATGTGGTCAGCGATCACGCGATAGGCGATGTCCACCTTGTCCTCGAGCGCGCCGCGATACGGGTGCGCGCCGGTGTGCTGTTCAATCGCCACGAAGATCGGCGACCAGATGTCGGTGTCGTAGTTGCTCTGCTTGCCCTGGATGACGCGCGTGATGCGCTCGAACCCCATGCCGGTGTCCACGTGCTTGGCGGGCAGCTGTGACAGTTTGCCCGGACGGCCATCCACGCCGGGAGCGCGGTTGTACTGGATGAACACGAGGTTCCAAATTTCGATGACGCGCGGATCGCTAGTGTTGACGAGTTTGCCGCCGCTCATGTCTGGCGTGCCGTCGTAGTGAATCTCGCTGCACGGTCCGCACGGCCCGGTGTCGCCCATCTCCCAGAAATTGTCCTTCTTCGATCCGTAATGGATGTGCGATGGATCGATGTCGGTCATCGTGCGCCACAGGCCCGCGGCTTCGTCATCGCGTTCCAGATTTTCGGCGCTGTCGCCCGCGAAAACGGTAACGTGCAGGCGGCGCTTGTCCAAGCCCCAAACGCCGGTGAGCAGATCCCAAGCCCACTTGATCGCTTCGGCCTTGAAGTAATCGCCGAAGGACCAATTGCCCAGCATTTCAAAGAACGTGTGGTGATAGGTATCCTTGCCCACGTCCTCCAGATCGTTGTGCTTGCCGCCGGCACGAATGCACTTCTGGCTGTTCACCGCCCGGGTATAGGGGCGCGTGCCTTGGCCCAGAAAAACATCCTTGAACTGGTTCATTCCCGCGTTGGTGAACAGCAGCGTGGGATCATCGTGCGGCACCACAGGCGAGGACGGCACAAAAGTGTGTCCGGCCTTCTTCACGAAGTACTGGATGAAATCATCTCGAATCTGCGAGGCGGAGCGGGCCATAAGCGGTAAGTTTAGCCGCGAACGATCACGAATGCGGCAACCGGACGCCGCTGTCGGGCATGAAGTCGGCCCACTCGTCAGACTCCGGTTTGCACTAATATGCTGTGCCCATGTCCAAGCGAACGTCCATCGTGGGCGGCAACTGGAAGATGAACACCGATCTTGCCTCGGCGGTGGAACTTGCCGACGACGTCGTCGCCGGCTGCGCCGATCTGGTTCGCTATTGCGATATCGCCGTGTTCCCGCCGTTCCCGTACCTGCAAGCGGTCGGCAAGACGCTGGGGCATCACGGCATTCTGCTGGGGGCGCAGGACTTGTACTACGAAGCCAACGGCGCGTTCACCGGCGAAGTCAGCGCGGAAATGCTCGTTGACCTCAATGTCGCCATCGTCCTGGTGGGACACTCCGAGCGGCGGCACATCCTGGGCGAGGACGATGAACTGGTGAATCTGAAGGCACAGGCCGCGCTGGACGCCGGGCTGTGGATCACGCTTTGCATCGGCGAGACCATCGAGCAGCGGGAAGCCGGTGAAACCGAGGCGGTGAACATCCGCCAACTGACCAACGGACTGGCCGGCGTGCCGATCGAGCAGATGCGTCAGGTGGTCATCGCCTACGAGCCGGTGTGGGCCATTGGCACGGGGCTGACCGCCACGCCCGCTGATGCTGAGGCTGTCCACCGCGTCATTCGACAACATTTGTCAAATCTCTATGATGAATCCATCGCCAATTCGACCCGAATCCAATACGGCGGGTCGGTCAAGGCCAATAATGCACTGGACCTGTTCTCTCAGCCTAATATCGACGGCGGGCTGATCGGCGGAGCCTCGCTCAAGGCCGAGGAATTCGTCGCGATTGTGAAGGCCGCGCTGGCTAGTCGGAGCAGGGACCAGGGATCAGGGATTATGGGCTAAAAACCCGCTAATCTCTTACCCCTGACCCCTCATCCCTTTCTTGGAACACGCATGAGCATTCTCTTTCTGATTCTGACTGTCATCTTCATTCTCATTTCCGCCGTGATGATTCTGATCATCCTCGTGCAGCGGCCGCAGGGCGGCGGGCTGGCCGGGGCTTTCGGCGGAGCCGGTGGAGGCAGCACAGACACTGTCTTCGGCGGCCGCGTCGGCGACGCGCTGACTGTGATGACCGTGGTGGCATTTGCAGCCTATCTGGTTCTGGCGGTTGGCCTGAACATCGTGCCGGTCAAGCCTGTGGCCGCCGCGCCGCCTGCAACGCCCATCATCACCTCGCCGGGCACGGGCGACATCAACACCCCGCCGCTGGATTCCACCGGCACGCAGCCGTTGCCCAGCGAATCGGTTCCCCCCGGCACTGACGCGCCCCCGCCGGTGGTCATTCCCGCCGAGCCGCCCGCGACATTGCCTGCCGCTCCGTAATCTGCATATCAGCGGGAACTTCACGCCCATGATCCGATCGATGACCGGTTTTGGAGAAGCGTCGACCAAGGTCGACGGCACGTATTACGGCGTGGAGGTCCGGTCGGTCAACAACCGCTACTTCAAGGCACAGGTGCGTCTGCCCGATGAGTTGCAGGGGCTTGAGGCGGAAATCGATTCCGCGGTGGCGCGGCGGCTGACCCGCGGCAGCATCATCGTCACGGTGCGGTTTGCAGACACCTCGGCCAACGCCGCAGCCCAGATCAACATCAACGCCATTCAACGGTATCTCGAGCAAGTGCTTTCGGTGCGCGGCTTGGAGCACGGCTCGGCACGCGTGGACATTGGCGCGCTGCTCAACCTTCCGGGCGTGGTGATCAACGACACGGGCGAGGAGCGAATGGAGAACGCGCGTTCGGTCCTGGTCAATCTTGTGAATGAAGCCTGCGAGAAGGTTGAAGCCATGCGCGTGCGCGAAGGGCGCACGCTGCTGGAGGACTTTCACAAGCACTGCGGCTTGATCGCGCAGCACCTGGCGGTCGTGAAGGAACGCGTGCCGGCGACGGTGCAGTTGTACCAGGAGCGATTGCGCCAGCGCATGCAGGGGCTGCTTTCGGAATTCGGCTCCACGGTGCGCGATGAAGACCTCCTGCGTGAGGTGGCGATTTACGCCGAGCGCACCGACATTGCCGAGGAAGTCGCGCGGCTGGAAGGGCACTTGGCGCAGTTCAGCGAGATCATTGACTCTGAAGGCGGCGAGCCCGCCGGCCGCACACTGGATTTTCTCACGCAGGAACTGCTGCGCGAGGCGAACACCATCGCCAGCAAATGCCTGGACGTGGAGATCAGCCGCCGCATCGTTGAGATCAAGGGCGCCATCGACCGCATCAAGGAGCAGGCGCAGAACGTAGAGTGAGGGTGCGGGAAGGCCAAGTCATCTGCAACCGAATGCCTTGCCCGGCCCCCATGCCTCACGCCTGTCGCCGAATGCCTCACGTCCTTCATGTCCGCCGTTCCCAACCAACCCGTTCCGCATCCGCAGCAGCCGCACGTCGGCTCCACCGTTGCCGAACAATCGCTGCGCGAACGGTTCGAGGGCCATGAACTGGCCATCGTGCTGAGCCACTACGAGTTGGGCGAGATCGAAAGCCTGCGGGTCTACCCGCGCGGGTCGCGGCGTTCGCCCAAACTGCGAATCAAATCGCGGCGCGGAGAGTTCCTTCTCAAACGACGCGCCCCGGGAAGCGATGACCCCTATCGCGTGGCCTTCGCGCACGATCTGCAGTTGCATCTGGCGCAACGCGACTATCCCGTGCCGGGCATCATCGGCACACGCGACAACAATTCCATGCTGCAACTCAACGGCAGAACATATGAATTGTTCAACTACATTCACGGCATCCGGTATGACCGAACGCAGGGGCAGGCTCGCCAGGTCGGAATCATGCTCGGACAATTGCACGCTCATCTTGCGAACTTCCGCTCGCGGTACGAACCGCCGCTGGCCAGTTTCCACGGCGTAGGAGAAATCGACGCGAAGATGGCGATGCTGCCGCCTGCGGTTTTCTCCGCAGAGCCGCAGACCGACCGCCCGGGCGTTGCCGAATCCGTGGAGTACCTTCGCCGGGCGTACATCGACGCCGCGCAACGCGTCAACGCTTTGGGATTTCGGACCTGGCCCCGCTGCGTGCTGCATGGCGACTGGCATCCGGGCAACCTGCTGTACCGCGAGGATGTCATTGTGGGAGTGCTGGATTTTGATTCAGCGCGGCTGGAGCCTCGCGTGGTGGATGTCGCCAACGCCGCCTTGCAGTTTTCGATGCTCATGGACGCCCCGGAGCAGCCGGCCACCTGGCCCGACGGGTTGGACGTCAGCCTCATTCACGCCCTCTTGTCGGGATATGATGAAGCCTGCGGCAGTCCGCTGACCGTGCAGGAACGTTTGGCGATTCCGTGGCTGATGGTCGAAGCGCTGATCATCGAAAGCATCGTGCCCATCGCCGCCACGGGCAGTTTCGCACGCATCCCCGGGTCGGCGTTCTTGCACATGATTCAGCGCAAGGTGCGCTGGATCAGGCCACGGTCAGAAGCGCTGGTCGGTTGCGCGTAAGGAGCAGGCGTGTGCGCTGGGTCAGCCGGACAATTCACCTGATGCCTTGCCTGTGTGCCGCCGCAGCAATGTGCTTCGCGCTCGGCCCGGCCCGCGCTCAGAATCTCCCGGATTTCCCACCCCCGGACCTGATTCTGGAACTGCGATCACAGCAGGACCGCCAGTTCCCCGGCGGCGCCGCGCTGCTGCCGAACATTGAGCAGTTGCGGTCGGTGCAGGTGTCTTCCGAAGTGCGGGCGCTGGTGAATCAACTCGAGCATCCTTCCTTTGAGGTGCGTGAGCAGGCCAGCCGCACGCTGATTGAATCGGCGCCCGACAAAATGCAGTTGTACGCAATTCTTGTGCAGGACGGCTCGCTGTCGGCTGAGCAGCGATACCGCATCTTGCACGCCCTGCGCGAGAGCCTTGTGCGCACGCCGCGCGGCGCGTTGGGCATCAGCATGCAGCCGATGCCGATGAACGAACTGGGCCAGATCGAAATCCGCGTGACCGATCTGCTGCCGGGCCTCCCTGCCGAGCGCGTGCTCAAGGTCGGCGACCGCATCATTCAAGTTGATGACAGGCCGCTGACGGCGTTCGACGACCTGCAATTCCGAGTGCAGTCCAAGAAGCCGGGCGAAACGGTGAGTCTCACCGTCCGCCGCGCACAGTTGAACGCCGAAGGCCAGGAAGTGCTGGACGACAATAACGCTCCGGCGGTGCAGACGATTCGAATCGAACTTGAACTCGGGTCGGCGGAACTGCTTCGGAGTTTCAACGCGCAGTTGAACGTCATGAACCAGGGTGTGGTGCAGCCGCCGGGACGCGTGGAGATTCTCAGGCGCGAGGAAGCCAGGGCGGCCGAGGCGCGACTGGCGCCCAAGCCGCGCGAGATCACCATCGACGGCCAATCGACGCTGGTCGTGGATAACCGACTGCCTGCGGGTGAATCACAGCCTGATGCCCTTGATCTTGAGATCGACGACCACCCGCTGGTTCAGCAGATCACGCGCCAGAAGCAGCAGATCGTGCAGGGTGTGCACAGGGCCGACCAAATCCGGATTCTCGAAGATCTTTGGCAGCGGCAACTAATGGATCTGTACCGCCAATCGCAGGAGCCGGGACTCACGCAGGGTCAGCGCGACCACCTTTCGCGTTTGATCAATCGCGTGGAACGGCTGCTGGCGCAGTGAACAGCCGCGGCCTGGTCTTGTGATGCGCTGACCCGTTCACTTCAGAGAACCCACAGCCCCAACATGACCAACGCCAGGATCATGAGCGCGAGGATCGCTGCCGCCACGATGAATCCCAGCTTGGGAATCAGCGGCATGTTGTCCACAGGCGTCAGCGGAAGATCGTCAGCACGCTCGCCGAAGTCAACCTGATCCCAATCAAGATCGACCGAATCGGTGGTGTTCTGCTCCAGCGCAAGACGGGCTCGCGAAAGATCCCGCTGGCGCACCTGCACCAGCACGGGGGTGATCTGCTTGGCCAGGGGATGCAGGGCATTGCCGCCGCCCACTGCAATCGCCTTGATGCCTGCTTCCTCCAGCACCGCGACGAGAATGCTGGCCTGAAACTCGGTTTCGGCGGCTCTCAAAGTGACCAGGTCGTTTGAGAACTTCTTGTCACTCATGCCGTGGCCTCGTGGATCCGCTGGATCGCTTGCTTCATTCCACCAACGTTGTCCGGCCCGAACACGCCTTGGCGCGTCAACACCTGCCAATCTGAAACCATGCCGGGATCAATTTTGATGACTTCCCCTTCGCGCAGGTGAGCGATGTCGCGCGGCGGATGCACAAGCCGGCCTTGAGCCCGCCTGCCCTGAATCCGCTGCACTGCGAACCACAGATGCTCGCGCCCCGCGGAGCCGGGCTTCTGAAATCCGGCCTGCACGAGGAAAATCGCCTGACTGTTCTCGTCCGCCGACCGCGCCGCCGGCTTCAGCGACGCGAAAGCCGCGGCGAGTTCGTTCCACGTGGTTCGCGCAAGCCGTTCCTGCCTATGAGTGGCGCGGCGGGTCTTG
>CAMPIL010000113.1 GCA_946886375.1 uncultured Phycisphaerales bacterium | reverse complement strand
CTTGCACAACCACCATCAGTGCAAAACCAATGCCACTTTGTTAGGCGCTCTAAGCGTCGCCAAAGCCTGTGCCGCGTTCGCCAAACTCAAAGTCCTCATGGCCAAGCCCGAATTCGCCAACGACGCGGACTGCCAGGCGTTGTTCAAGGAAGCGCAGGAGTTGATCACGCCCTCGGTCCCGCCGCCGGCGTCGGCCCCGGCCGCGCCGTGATTCGGTAATCAACGGTGAACAGCGCGATGTGGATGCCATATCTGACGAGCGGGCATAGGTGAAATGAATTACCGCAACCCATGGTTCGCGAGAAGGGGCCAGACTCGGTGACAGTTTCGGTGATACTTGCCAGGCTCCAGACCGGACAACCTCGCAGACGATCATCTGTCTTCCAGCAGGCGTCCAGTATCTGCTCGACAGACCTGGCGTGATGCATCCTCAATCGCCATTCCGCGTCCACGTTTTGCCTTCCGCCAACGTCTCCCCCAGCCTTGCCGGCACCCGCTACGATGCACGCATGGCATCTGTCGTTTTCTACTTCCAGGTTCATCAACCGTTCCGACTGCGTCGCTACTCGGTCTTTGACCGTGATCCGTTCTACTTTTCGAACGATGAGAACAAGGCGATCTGCGAGAAGGTCGCCAACAAGTGCTATCGGCCGGCGACGGCGAAGATTCTCGACCTGGTCCGCAGGCACGAGGGACGCTTCCGCGTTTCGTACTCCATCTCCGGCACCGCGCTGGAGCAGTTCGCCCAGTGGACGCCTGATGTCATCGACATGTTCCAGCAACTCGCCGCCACCGGCGCGTGCGAGTTCCTCGGCGAAACCTCGCATCACTCGCTTTCGTTTCTCTTCTCGCGCGAAGAGTTCAGCGAACAGGTGCAGATGCACGATCAGCAGATTCAGAAGCACTTCAACCAGACGCCGCGCGTGTTCCGCAACACCGAGTTGAATTACTCCAACGATGTGGCGACGCATATCGCCGCGCTGGGCCGGTACAAGGGGGTGCTGTGCGAAGGCGTCGATCGGCTGCTGGGGTTCCGCTCGCCGAACTATCTGTATGTTCCGCCGGGCGTGCGCGGCGATCTTTCCAAATCGCGCGTGAAACTCATGCTCAAGAACTACCGGCTCAGCGACGACATCGCGTTTCGCTTCGGCGACCGCAACTGGACCGAGTGGCCGCTGCGGGCCGAAACCTTCGCCAAGTGGGTCAATCTCATCAACGGCGACGGGTACATCTGCAACCTCTTCATGGATTACGAAACGCTCGGCGAACACCAATGGGCGGAGACTGGCATCTTCCAGTTCCTCGATGCGCTGCCCGGCTGGATCTATGACACCAACCCGGGGCACAACGACTTTCTGCTGCCCAGCGAAGCCATCGACAAGTACAAACCGGTGGGCGAATACAACGTGCCGTACATGACCAGTTGGGCCGACACCGAGCGAGACTTGAGCGCCTGGCTGGGCAACGCGATGCAGGACAGCGCGGCTGCGGAACTGTATCGGTTGGAAGGCCCGGTCAAGGCCAAGCACGCCGCGGGCGATGAATACATTCTCGAGGATTGGCGGAAACTGACCACGTCAGATCACCTGTACTACATGAGCACGAAGTACTGGTCCGATGGCGATGTGCACAAGTACTTTTCGCCGTACGACAGCCCATATGAGGCGTACATCAACTTCATGAACGTGCTGGACAACCTGCGCACGCGCGCGGGGGAGTGAACGCATCAAGTGTGGTGGCGCGCGGAGCGGGATGGCGGGACGCATGCCGGCGCAAGGCGAGCGCGGGGGTCAACTGGTCAAGGCGCGACGATTTGCCACATTGCGTCGCCAGCACGCACGGAATCCGCGCGGTTCCAACTTGCGACTGCATGCGCAGGTACTTACTTGTCGACTTGAATTGCGACGTCCTGCCACTCCGCTTGCGTGAGAATCGTGCGAAGTTCTCGCAGCGTCCTGCGACTGATCGTGGCGCGTTGATCGCTCAATTGCGCCCACGTCTGCTCAAACCGTTCGATTTTCGCGGCGCGCTCGGGCGTAATTCGCATGCTCATCATGCCCGTTGTGGGCGACAGCGCGGCGCAGAGATCAATCATGCGAGTTTGCACAGTCGCCCGCGCGTCGGCATGCTGCGCCCGCACGGCAATCAAGCGCAGGCGCTGGCTGTCGCTGAGGTCCGCCATGTCAAGCGCCGCAGTCAGCGACAGGATCGCGCGATCTGCTTCCGCAAACACCTTTGGAAACGCCTGACGGTGGTAGGCTTCGGCAAGGGCCGTTGAGGCGGCGGCAGGCGTCGCGTGCAGAAACTTCGGCAAATACGCTGCGTTCAACTCGCCCAGCGCGGCAAATCGGCGATGCAATTCCTCTGATTGTTCCATCGTGCGCGCGTGTGAATCCTGGTCAACCGCCCGTCCGGCACGCGATCGGGTTTCGAATGAGTGGGTCTCGGAGAGTTCACGCAGGGACCGCAACTGATCGAGAAGTTGCGATTCATATTCTTGTGCAAGTGTGTCAAGCGTCGGCTCAAAGACCGGCCCGACTTCCCGGGCCAGCAGTTGCACCAGGTCAATTTCGGCGGCACGATTGAAATCGGGCGCGTAATAACTCAAAACATCCAGAGCCATTCTGGCCCGGTGCCTCATGCGGAGGACTCGTTGCCAGGCAGCATCAGCGATTTCGATGTGAAGCGTCGAGGTCAGTTCCTGGAACAACTGTGCGTCCGCTGCGGCGATGGACTTTCGAATCGACATTCGCAACTCGGCAATTTCGCGAGCCTTTTGCTCGGGATCGGCATTCGCCTGACCCGGCGGCGGCGCCAAAATGGTGAGCTCCATCAGCGTGGTAAGGCGACCCTCCAGGTCCTTTTCCAGTCGAGCGACATATTCCTGATAGGCGGCGAGCGCCGCTTCCCGCCGAACCGAATCCAGCCGCAACGAGGCCAGGTAGTCATTCATCGTTTCCGGCGAAATCGGCATGCCAACAAGCGGATCGCTTCGCGTTGGAGACCGATGCGATGGTACAGGTTCCGGATCTTCAAATGAAACATTAGCCACGATGCCGCACGCGAGCCGCAGCCCGCTGCGCGTCCTTGTGCGCTGTGGGCGAGCCACGCGCCTGATCTGCTTAAAGTGTTGTTCGCCAAGAATGGCGAGCAGTTTCTTTTGCAATTCCACTGATTGGGATAATGTGCGCTGGTGGACACTGTTCAAGGTGTCGAAATACCCCTCCGGAGCGCTTGCGCCTTGTGGTCCAGCATGAAAGATGGCGTGTTGATCGAACATATCCGCCAATTCCATGAGCGATGTGTCTTGTTGTTTCAGTACATCAGCGAGCATGCGCTGAATGTCCTGTCGTTGCTCGCTGGAGAGTTCGGGCAGCGCCAAGGCGTTCTGGCACTGGCCAGTGATCCACGTTTGCACCGCCTCCAACGCGGTGCCATACACGCGGCTGTACAGGGCCTCCTGCCACTGGTGTTTGAAGGTTTCGGGCAACAGGCGTGAGAGTTCCGAATGCGTGCGCCGGGTCAGGGTCCGCAGGTCGCGCACGCGGTCAATCAGTGTGTCTGCCACGGTGGGTTGATCGGCAACACATACGCGAATGGCCGCGTCGTACACGCCGCGCGTCAAAGTCGTCAGCCGCTGTTCATAGGCGAGAAGCGTCGGCATGGTCGCCTCGAGAACATCGCGTGGAGGATTGAGGCCCTCCATCAGTTCACGGAGTTCAGGCAGTTCACCCGTGAACCGCATCACCGCGTCCAAGCGACGATACAACGTGCGTTCGCGCGTGGCCCGCACATGCGGAAATGATTCACGCTGCTGCGGCGTGAGGACCGACTCAAAACGGGCAAGAAACGCCTCGTCAATCGCTCTGACGCGGGAGACAAACGGCGGCAACCGCCTGAAATACTCAGCATCCGCTGCCAGAACGCCGGAAGGAAACTGCACCGCAGTTTCGATCATTTCACTTCGCAGCGGTTCGTATTCGTCAACATAAGCCTCGTAATAATGTTCAATCGCTGCGCGCTGGTCTGGGCTGACGTTCAGCACATTGCAGAATTGCACCAGATCGTCGTACTGGAGGAGTTGCGGGATGCGCGAGGCGTCAGCGTCAGCATGACGTTGAACCAGAGCGCAACAGATACTTGCGATGATGAATATGCGAAGTGAGATGTGCCGCACGATGCCATGATAGTTTTTCGCAGGCGAGTTGCAATGCATGGACGATCTGGAAAGGCTGCGCTCGAGGCATGCCGTGGGCTTCCACCGCGCGGCCGCATAGGCTCGCGCTGCAATTGATCGCATGCCCCTTTTGCGTACTGCAGCGCACAATTGCACAATGTCTGCAACCCGTGTTCCTCCAGAACTTGATGGGCGAGCGGGTCATGGTGCGTGCGACGATGCACAGCCGCGACCAGCGGTCGTGGGGGCGGAGGCGTTGCGTGATGCAGCCGCGGGTTCGCGGCGGCGGCTGCGTGGCGCGCGATCCTGCGACGGATTTGCGAATTCTCGGATTCGCGGACCGCAAAAAGCAAAGCGCCCCGTCAAATGTCTTCGACGAGGCGCCTCTCAAGGGGGACGTTTGTTTCCCCGCAGGGTGGATGATTCAACTACGGAGAGCGATGCTTGGTCATTGCTGGAGAATAAGTCACGATCAGCCGGTGCGATATAGGTATAACGCAGTAATCACATCGGCGGCTGGAAAGGCTTGATCTGCGGGCATTCCAGCCCGGCATGTCCGTTCATTCCTGCATTGGCGAAACGTGCATGGCAGGGAAAGTGCGGAGAAACAGAATCACCGGTCCATGCACCGGTGATTCATGCAAAGAGAGTCCGCGAGTCGAAGGCCGGACCGGCTTGCTGACGTTCCGGCCGCGAGCACGCCACGCATTTGTGCGCGGGGATGCCGCCGGCCGGATGTCAGCCGGGCGATCGTTACGCCAGCCGTCGCTGCATCTCGCCGCTGCGCGGCCCCATCGCGCCGCCCAGGACAGCCGCGCCTGCGCTCAGCGCCATGACGACAAAGGTCCACCACGCGACGCTGGCTGATCCTTCAGCAATGCGATCGGTGGTTGCCGTGCGAGTGAAGTCGCGCGTGCCTTCTTCGCCGACGATCGTGGGGCTGGTGTTGGCCGCGGTGCGATTGGCCGCGACGTTGCCCAGCGCGCCCAGGCCTCCGCCGATCAACGCGCCGCTGGTCATGGTGAGCAGTGCCGCGCTGAGAGCGGTGATCACACACCAGAGCACGAAGCCGTTGATCGCACCGTGCGCCGGTTTGCGCGGGCCGGCGAAAAAGCCGGTGGCCCAGCCGCCCAGGAACAGTGCGATCAGCGAACTGATGACCCACCAGATTCCCGCGACCACGCCGCTGCCTTCCGGCGCGCCGCCCGCGGTATCCCGTGTGGCATCCATCACGGTCAGGCCGACCGCCATGCCCAGCACCGTCAGAAGCGCCTGGACGCCGACGGCGATCACGACGCCTCCCCAGATCGGTCCCCACGCGATGATGCGCGAGAGCATGAACGAGGGGCGATAGTCCTCATGCGGATAGGTCGCGGCGCCCATGGGCATTCTCGACCGATCCACGTCAGTCATGGTTTCCTTGTAACGGGTTTCCTCAATCATCGCAGATCTCCTTTTTCATTCAGTTTTTCTTTCAGTCGATGCGGCCCTGTGCCGGACTTTGCCCGAGCAACCTGTTGATCCGTTGAACACTACCCGTGCGGATTCATCGGCCCCAATACTGCAAACTTCCAAACTTCCCGAAAGTTGCGCAGCGGGCACGAGCGCGCACTGAACTCATCTGTGGGATGTGCCTCGCCTGCCGCTGCGGCCGTTTTGCGCGCGTTCGATTCCGCAGCGAGTTCGCCCCTCACATCGATCTCAGCCGCGAATGATTTGCTCTGCGCGGTCCGATCAACTGATTAGGAATGTGGATGCATTCGCAACAATCTCGCATTGCACTGGATTGTTGATGCGTGCCCCGCCGGTATGGTTCTGTGGGCTTGCGAGGACGACATTGTGGCGGCCATTGAGGCGATCCATTGCATGCAGGCCCGGCGGCGGCGACTTCCGCCGCGATCGGTTTTTCGCACGCACTCACCAACACGCAACACAAGGAAACTTCACATGACGCACGAAACCCGAATGAGAATGCTGCTGACATCGGTCGCCGGTTTTGCCGCGGCTGCCATTGTTATGACGCTTGCAGCCTGCCATACCGTGGAAGGCGCGGGTGAGGACATTGAATCGGCCGGCGAGGCGACCAGCGACACGGCGCGCGATGTGGCGGATTGAGTGACCAGTTGACGCCTGCGTTGCGGCCCGCGCCGAGCGCGCCGCAATGAGGCGTGTTTCGCATGGCGGGGTCAACGTGCGCCCGGGACAATCATCCCGCCAGACTGGACGAGTCGGCGGCGATTTCCGGGCCGCCATCAATTCGCCGTCGGCTTTCTCGCATTTGCTTCGTCCTCGCATGAACCAGCGTCTTTCCCAACGATTGCCAAGGAGCACATCATGAAGACCCGTGTTGCCGTTCTTGTTGCCGCAGCATCGCTTGCGGCGGGGCTGCCGGCCGTGGCCCAGACCCAGAGCCAGTCTGATTCGGACAGGCGCGACTCCCAGCGCAGTTCCCAAGGCAATACCCAGCGCGACCCCCAAATGCAGGATCAGGGTTCCAAGCGCTCCGATCGCCGCATGTCGCAATCGCAGTCCCAGACCCAGCCGCAACTGGTGCGCTTGAACGATCTCATCGGCAAGAACGTGGAGACAACGCGCGGCGAGAACCTTGGCGAAATTCAGAACGCCGTCATTGATCCCCGCGATGAGCGGGTCGAGTTCGTCATCCTCTCCTACCAGGATCGCCTGATTCCTGTTCCCTGGCAGGTCTTCCACTTTGAGCGCAGCCGGCCCGATGCGCGCAACGTCACCCTGAACATCGATCGCGAACGCCTGCGCAATGCGCCCACCATTCAGCGCAGCCGTCTTGATCAACTCGCCGATGAGCAATTCTCGCGGCAGGTCTATCAGTACTTCGGCGTGCAGCCGATGGATCAGGGCGGAATGCCGCGTGACTCGCGCATGAATCCCCCAAGCCGCAATGACGCGGATGGCTACGACGACCGCGATTCGGATCGTGACCGGTTCAACGATGGCCGCGACACGCCGCCGCGCGAAGGCGATGGCGGTGCGCTCAATCCGTATGAGGATCGCGACTCATCGCGTCAGCCGCCTTCTTCGGGCTCAAACGCAGGCGGGCGCAGCGGACAGAACCCTTATGAAGACCGCAACTTCGACCAGGATCGCAACTCACAGGATCGCGACTTCAATCAGGACCGCGACCGCATGCAGGACCGTGACTTTGACCGCGATCAACCTCAAGCGCGCTCCTACAGCATGAACCAGTCGATCATTCGCGCGACCGATCTGCTGGACACCGACGCCATGACCACGCGCAATGAGGACTTGGGCCAAATCGAGGACGTGCTGGTTGACGCGAACACCGGTCACGTGGCGTTCATCGTGGTTGGCACGGGCGGCATCATGGGTGTGGGCGAGCGGCTGCACGCGGTGCCCTTCCAGGCTGTGGATCTCCGCCGGTCTGACATCGTCAACCGGCACGAACTGGTGCTGAACATCGATCGCCAGCAATTGGAGAACGCGCCTTCGTTTAGCGAGAACGAATGGAACACGAGGCTGACCGACACGCGCTGGACGCGCGATGTGTACACGGCGTTTGGCGTGCAGCAGCCCGATTGGGCCTATGGCTACGTGCCTCCGCAGGGCGGCACGCAGCAGGGTCAGCCGCAGCGCGGCGGAGCCCGCATGGACGCCAATTCCGTGATTCGCAATTGGCCCCAATCTTCGCGGCAGGCCGCGCAGGACATGATCCAGAAGTACGGTCAGCCCGACTCCGTTGCGGAAGACATCATCGCCTGGAAAGATCAGGGCCCATGGGCGCGCATTGTCGTGTACCGCGATGAAGTGCGGCACAATTTCCCCGCGTCGCACGCCGATGTGCTCGAGCAGGCCGTGTACATGCGCGTGCCGCCGGACAAGGCCGATGACCTGGCGCAATTTGATGGAAGCCTGATCGTGTATCGCACCGACGGCACGATCGCGGCGCGCTGCCAGCAGGAAGCCATGAACATTCTGGCGTTGAACCTGGCCAATGAGATCATCACCGGCCGGCGCACTGCGGACGATGCCCGCCAGTTCTTCCAGCAGACCGCCCAGCGGCACCAGCAGGGGCAGTCCTCGGAGTACACGCAGCAACTTCAGTTCCAGCCCATGTCGCAGGACCAGGCGGCCGATCCCGGTTCGCAGTCTGGACCTGAGCAGTCCCCGCAACGCCAAGGCGATGAATCCAGCAGCGGCCGGCCGTGACTCACCGGACCCGCCGAGCAGACGACCGCTGATCGTTTAGCCTTCAACACAAGGAGATCTCGCATGAGAAGTTCCATCATCAAGACCATCAGCGCCAGTCTGATCCTCGCGGTTGTTCCGCTGGCCATGGTGGCGCTGCCGGCCTGTGAAACCGACCGCGCCGAGCGCGTGCACATGTCGCCGCCCACGCTCGAACTCCATCCCACGGCGCGCAAGGTGTACGCCGGCGAAATCGTCACCATCACCACCGAGACCAGAAACCTGGTTGGACGCGAAGCGGAATTGCGATGGTCCACCACCGGCGGCGAGTTGACCACCGAAGAAAACGGACGCATCGCGCGGGTGCGCTTCGACCGGCCCGGCACCTACGTCGTCTCGGCCCAACTGTTCGTGAACGGCGATTTGGCGCAGACCGATTCGGTTAACGTCGAAGTGCTGCCGCTGCGCTGAAGCCGCGACGTTGGCATCGGCATTCGCGACGGGAGGACCGACCCCCAAAGGGTCGGCCTCCCGTCCTTACGCTTCGTGAGCCTCTTCAGGCGCATCGTGCGCGCCGCGGTAACCTCGCCGCCGCAATCTCAAGGACAGGAAACGCTCCGCACACCACGCCCGGCGCGGCGTTGGTGCGTCCTCGCATGGGAGTGCTTCGCCTCGTGGGATTGCATGCTGCACGAAACACGCAGCCCACACTCCAGCCCACGCCACAGTCCACATCTCGCTGCACGCAGGAGCCCGCAGCACACAAGACGCTGCACGCAAGAGCCACAGCACACAGCCCACGCGGGGGCCGGGACCGCCGTGCAACTGAATACTGGCGGACGCCTCAGAGATTCATTTTTAGCGAAAACTCAATATGTCGTTGTCAACGGCCACTGCATCGCGACGGTGCGGCGTTGGTTCGTGCCCGATCACTTCAGACGAAGTTCCTTATCCCCAGTGGCCGATGAACTCAAGCAGGTCCAGCACGTTGGGCTGGCCCCTCGTGGTTCAGGTCACAGCCCATAGCCCACAGTCCACAACAGGCTGCACACAGGAGTATGCCGGACACATGACGCAGCACGCGCGGGTCCGGGACCGTGCAACTGAATTACTGGTTCGCGCCTCAAAGATTCATTTTTAGCGAAAACTCAATATGTCGCTGTCGACGGATACGCATCGCGCCAGCGCCGCGTCGCTTCGTGCCCGATCAAGTCAAGCGATGTTCCTTATCCCCAGTGACCAATGACCTCGAGCAGGTCCAGCACGTTGACCTGGCCATCATGGTTGAAGTCACAGCCCACAGCCCACAACAGGCTGCACGCAGGAGCCACAGCACGCAGCACGCGCGGGGCCGGGCACCGCCGTGCACCTGAATGCTGCCGGACGCCTCAGAGATTCATTTTTAGCTAAAACTCAATGTATCACTGCCGAGGGATACCGCATCGCGACAGTGCGGCATCGCTTCGTGCCCGATCAAGTCAAACGATGTTCCTTATCCCCAGTGACCAATGACCTCGAGCAGGTCCAGCACGTTGACC
>CAMPIL010000112.1 GCA_946886375.1 uncultured Phycisphaerales bacterium | reverse complement strand
AAGGACGCGGGAATGATCCGGGAGTTTTGCGCCGCGGTCCGGGCGGCGGATGCGTGCGCATGACCGCGAAGGCGGTCGTGCCAAGCCGCGAGCGGCTCAGGATTTCGTCTTCTTGACCAGGCGGATGCCTTGGATCGTCATCGCCTTGTCGATGGCCTTGGTCATGTCGTACAGCGTGAGCGCAGCGACGGCGACGGCGGTGAGCGCTTCCATCTCCACGCCCGTCTTCGCTGTGATTGCCGCGACAGCGGTGATGCACACTCGATCGGGCGCGACTCGTTTGAATTCGATGGACACGGCATCCAGCGGCAGCGTGTGGCACAGGGGAATCAGTTCATCGCATTTCTTGGCGGCCTGAATGCCCGCGATGCGAGCCGCCGCCAGGGCTTCGCCCTTGGGAAGATCGCCGGACATCAGTCGATCCAGCGTGTTCTGCGCAGCGACGAGGAATCCCTCGGCAACTGCCTCGCGATGCATCGGCGGCTTGTGACCGACATCGACCATGCGCACCCGGCCTCGCTCATCGATGTGCGTCAGCGCGTTGCGGCGCGAATTCGTCTTGGAGTTCCGTTTGGCCATTGAAGATCACGCGCGTTGCGATGCGGTCACATCGTACACGACGTTTCCCCCTACGATTGTCATCGCGACTCGGGGCGGCTGTTGTTCCCAATCGGCCTCGAAGGGATCGCGATCGAACATCACCAGATCGCCCAGTGCGCCGGGGCGAAGGATTCCCGCATCGTCCATGCCCAACGCGTATGCCGCGCCTCCGGTGTAGGCACGCAGGGCCTCTTCAACGGTGAGGTTTTCCTGCTCGCCGAACCGCGTGCCGTCCACGAGCAACCCTGTCACTGCCGTGCGGATGCCCAGCAGCGGATCGGGCGAGACCACCGGCCAGTCCGAACCGAACGCAAGAATCGCCCCGGCGTCTGCCAACGTGCGGAATGCGAATGTGCCTGCGAGTCGCTCGCTTCCCAAGCGCTTCTGCACGTACCGGCAGTCATCGGCCTTGTGCAGCGGCTGCATGCTGGCGATGCGGCCGCGGAAGCGAGGGATGTCGGCGAGATCAAGTTGCTGCGCGTGCTCAATGCGCGGCCGGCGCTCTGAATCAATGCCGTCGATGACATCCAGCGCCAGCC
Source organism: uncultured Phycisphaerales bacterium (assembly GCA_946886375.1). The sequence goes on along the minus strand of CAMPIL010000112.1, from coordinate 8,760 downwards.
GTGCCGCTTCATCACCGATCGCGTGCATGGATGGCGAGAAGCCGTTCGCCGCCACCGCCCTTGCCCAATCATGCAGTCGGCCATCGCGCGCCAGTTCCACCAGCATGCCGCGATTGCCCGGATCGTCCGCGTAGTCTCGCAGCATGCGCGCGGTGCGCGAACCCAGCGTGCCGTCGATGAACGCCTTGTAGCCGATGATCGCGAAGTGGCAGTCGTTTGCAATACTGCGGCCGAAGGAAAAGTCCATCGGCCAATCACGATCCAGCAGCGTGATGCGACAGCGCAGCGTCAATTCATCGCGCAGCGGCAGATACAGGTCTTGCACATCGCGAGCGTATTCCATTGATCCCACGGTTGTGATTCCCAACGCGTGCACATGACGCTGCGCAGCGCGCAGATGCTCCTGCCGCTCAGGAAGGCTTGGCTTGGGCACCAGCGGATTCACCAGTTCCCACGCAGCGGCTTCGATCATCAATCCCGTTGGCAGGCCGGTGGGTTGGTCCCGGACAATCCTCCCGCCGGGCGGATCGCTCTTCAGGTCGCACATCTTCAGTACCGCGTCATTCACAAGCGCCACGTGCATGTCCATGCGATAGCACACAATGGGACGATCCTGCGCCACCGAAAGCCATGATTTGTCCGGCGCGGCTCCGCCCGACCAATTTTCCTGCGACCAGCCGTTGGCGATGAGCCACTGCCCCGGCGGAAGTTCGGCATGCCGCTGCGCGATGGCTCGCTCGAACTCCGTGCGGGAGCGAACACTGGACAAGTCCAGCCGCGTCAGCGTCGCTCCTGCGGTCAATAGGTGCAGGTGCGAATCAATCAACCCCGGAACAATCGTGCGGGCTTCAGCGTTGATTGACGCGGACGCATTTGATGCAGGTTGATCGATCGAGGAAATCCGTCCTGCGTTGATGCTGATGGTTCGCGCCCAGGGACGCTGCGGATCGCCTGTCCAGATTCGGGCATTATGAACGTGCAGCGAATCAGCCGTCATCGCGAGGGAATTTCCGCAGTTGAAGGCCGAAAACCGCTGAGCGTGCTATCGTGTTGCAGCGTTGGTTCCATGCAATTGGAGAGCATACGGCATGAAGCGAACATTCATTGCGAGTGCAATCATCGGGCTGGGGATGTGTGGCGTGCAACTGGGCGGCTGCGGAGGCGATGAGCAGAAGAACCCGTTGAACAGTCCTCCACCGCGAACCGAAGCGCAACCAGCCGCACCGATCACGCCTCCGGTGGCAGCGCAAACGCCGCCGGTCGTGCAGACTCCGGCAACACAGCCTGCGACCAAACAAACAGAAGTCCAGCCTTCTCCCCCACCGTCCACGCTGCCTGCGGAACCGCCAACGCTGCCGATGCGGACGCCGCAGACCCCGCCAGCCGATCCAAAGGTGGCTGCGTTTGCGGGTCTCACCGCCCCCAAGCCGGCAACGTGGATCTGGCGCCCAGCCCAGCAGATCGGTGGGATTCAGAGGCTTGCGGAGTACGGCGTGCCGGGACGCGATGGCAGCGATCAGGCCAGCATCGTCATTTTCCAGGCCGGAGGATCGCTCGATGCGAATATCGAGCGTTGGAAGATGCAGTTCCGTGGCACGGGCGGCGCACCTGTCGAACCGATCATCTCAAAGCTGGAATCCGATGGCATGCCGATCACGCTGGTGGAGTTCCTTGGCGATTACAAGAGCATGGGTTCGCCAAACTTCGTCCCCGGCCAGCAGTTTCTGTGCGCGGTGATCGAAGCGCCGGCTGGGCAGATTTTCGTTCGCTTCACCGGTCCGGCGGCGACAGTGGAACTCAATCGAGCCGATTTCATGAACATGATCCGTCATCTGAAGAAAGTCGAACCGGTAAAATAAGTCCGATTGCAAGGAGACCAACGAATGCGCCGCGCCTTCCCCATCATCGCTCTATTGACGCTGGCCTGTCTGGGCGGCTGGTACGCCATGTCGCCGGCAGCGGAGCCGCTCGCAACCGCTGCTGCCAAGGGCGGTGGTGAGTTCCCCGATGATTGGTTCTTCCCCAATCGTCCCACAGGATTGATCGCGATGCAGGGCAAGACGGCTCCTGCTTTGAACGTGAAAAACTGGATCGGCAAAGCGCAGCGGTTGAGCGATCTCAAGGGCAAGGTGGTGGTGGTTGACTTCTGGGCCACGTGGTGCGGACCGTGCGTGCGTTCGCTGCCGCACAACGTTGATTTGGTCAAAAAGCACGAGAACGACGGCCTGATGTTCATCGGCGTGCACGAATCCAATCGCGGCACTGAAAAAATGGCTGCGATGGCCAAGGACAAGAAGATCAATTACCCACTGTCCGTTGACAACTCCAACAAAACCACGCGCGCCTACAACGTGTCGTTCTTTCCCACCTACGTGGTCATCGACCGCAAGGGCGTCATTCGCGCCGCCGGGCTTGCCCCCAACGCCGTTGGCAATGTGGTTGAAAAACTGCTTGCGGAAAAGCCTTGAGAGTCGATCCGGACTCGCGATGAATCACACCGGCCTAAATCGCGTGCCGCTCTGCACGTAGCAGTTGACCAACTGGCCCACCTTGAACATGTCCGCAGGCTGACGAGGCTCCAGCGTCATCCAAATCGGAATCGACACGTCCACCAGCACGCGACGGTTGGGTTGATCGACGGCTTTGACGAACCCCGCGACGATGCGCGGCTCTCCCCAGATCGGCTCGATGAACCGCCCGCCGCCCTTGGCCACGAACATGCGCAAAGCCTGAGCGTGCACCGTTCCCTTGATGCGCTTTCCCACGGGCGCGTCAATGTCACTGGCGGGCACGGCGGGCGTGAAGTGCAACTGGTAACTCGTGCCGGGAACTTTCAGCACGATCTTTTCATCGCCCACCGATTCAAGCACACCGCTGGCGATTCCCTGGTCCTGGGCTTCCACCGTCATGGTCACTGGCATCTCCGCTTGAGTCTTTACCAATCAGACAAGCCTCATCATAGCGGAGCGTTCGGTGAGTTGCAGCGATGCGTCACGGGCTGGGTGCGCTCGCGCCCTGCGCTGGCGGCTGCGGGATGCTGGTCGGGCGCACAGCCTGGTCTTCAAACACGCCAGCGATGGCGGTTGCCGCTTTGCCGCCCAGGTGCGCATCGAAGAATTCCGCGGCCTTTACATACGCGCTGGGCGTGGTGATCACGTGGCCGGCGTTCGGTACGGGAAGCAGTTCAACCTCAACGCCCGCCTGTTTCAAGACACGGTGGAATGCCTCCGAATGCCGCTGCATGTCCACCAGCGGATCGTCTGTGCCGTGAATGATCAGTAAGGGCGGGTCCTGCGCATCGATGTACGTCATCGGACTGGCCTGCTTGGCGAGGTCCTGGTGTTCGTTCACCGGTCCGCCCAGCCATTGCGAGATCAGGCCGTCCGAGAAATCAACGCTGAGGTCCGTTGGACCAGAGATGTCAACCACGCACTGCACCACACTGCTCACGGATGGATCAATCGGGCCGACGTCGCCATCCAACGCCTTGGAATTCCCCGACGTTCCCAGCAGCGCGGCCAAGTGCCCGCCTGCGGAATGCCCCCACACGCCAATGCGATCCGGATCGATGCCCAGTTCCCCCGCGTGAGCCCGCAGGTAGCGGATTGCGGCCTTGCAGTCGTGAACGGCGGCTGGATAGGTCGCGTCGCCGGTCAGTCGATAGTTGATGGTGACAGCGAAATACCCGCCGTGCGCCAAGGCGAGACTGGCCCGCAACCCCATTTCCTTTGAGCCGTATTTCCATCCGCCTCCGTGAATGTACACCACCGCCGGCCGCGGCTTGCCTTCGCTGGAGTTCAGGCACGCGGTGTCCATTTTCAAGTCCATCAACTTGCCGGCACGTCCCGGGGCCTGCGCGTACACCACATCGCGCAGGAGTTGAATCTTTCCTGGTGCGCTCCGGGCTGCCTTAGTGTCTTGCGATTGGGGCCGCTGGGAGTCCTGCGTCGCGGCAGGCTGGGAGGCGGGCGGGTCCGCCGCATGAGTGGCGCACACCCCGGTCGAAATCACGATCATCGCCGCAAGCCGATGTACGCACATCATGACAGAACTCCTGCACCATCAGGCCGCCGGTGCGACGGTCCTGTGCCGTCATGATAAAGCCGATTTTGCGTTCGTTGCCGCAAGACTGAGAAAATTCGCCAGAAGCCGCGGGCCTTCGATGGTGAGAAAACTCTCCGGGTGAAACTGCACGCCGTCCATCGGAGCGCTGTGGCCGGCGGCGGGAACCCAGCGCAGGCCCATGATCTCGCCGCGCTCGGTCCATGCGCTCACCTGGAATTCATCATTGAGCGTGTCGCGATCGACAATCAATGAGTGATAGCGCGTGGCGACAAACGGATTAGGCAGGCCGCGAAAGATGCCGCGCTCATCGTGATGAATCTCGGATGTCTTGCCGTGCATGAGCACGTCGTGGCGCTTGACGGTCATGCCATGGACATCGGCGATGGTTTGGTGCCCCAGGCAAACGCCCAGGATGGGAACCTTTCCCTTGAAGTGGGCGATCAGTTGCGGGCACACGCCGGATTCCTTGGGCGTGCACGGCCCGGGCGAGATGATCAGGTGCGAAGGGTTCATCGCCGCGGCCTGCTCGACGGTGATTTGATCGTTGCGCACCACGCGCAGGTTTTCAGCCGCGCCGCGATCAATCTCGCCGATGCGCTGGACGAGGTTGTACGTGAAGGAATCGTAGTTGTCGATGAGCAGGATCATGAACGAAGTTCGCCATCATATTCAGTTCGCTTTTGCATTGCCGCCTGCGACGCATCGCACAAACGACCAGATGCCTGCAAAGCGAAACGAACGATCGACGTAGCGCTCGATCACGTAAAAGGCGAAATAGTAGGCGCGGCAGAATGCCCAGATCGCAACCGCGAGAAGCGCGGCTGATCGCCACGAAAAGTGCTCCAAGAGCAGCAAGACGCACGCCAGCAGGCCGATCAAAATCAGCAGCGCGCCCTTGACGTACATCCATCGTGGATTCTCAATGTCGCCGAGCATGGATGGAGTCGCTCTGACAACAGTGCGCGAAGAGAGGCTTGGCAGTTTCGACGAAGTTGACTACGCGGCCTGCTTCGTCCCCGCCACACCGTCGCGCGTCACCACGAAGAACTCGTTGGTGATGGGATATGGCAAACGCTTGTAGTCCACCTGCACGCGCTTGAGCAGGCGATCGACAAACTCCTGCGGATCAATCGTCAGCGCGAGGAACATGTCGCGAGCCGGGGTGGCGACGTAGAAATCGCCGCGCAGTTCCGGGGCCAATCGCTCGTGCAGCGAATCAAGCAGCAGTCGCGCCGCGTCGTAGCCGTCCTGCACCGCGACGATCGCCGCCCGCCCGCCCTCGGCCGACTCCACGAATTGAATTTCAAGTTGCGGCGAGTACTGCGCGAGGTTCTGTCGCGCGATCACATCCAGGTCGTCCGAGGTCAACCCCCACCGCACCAACTGCTCCACCGTGATGCTCACGGTCATGTGCGGCATGTCGATGACGAACACGATCACCGTGTCGTTCACGAATGGCACGTGCGCCACCTGCTCGCGATCCAGATGGTCGAAGATCGATACCGGCTGAATGCGCGGCATGATGCGCGGCTTGGCCACCGAAAGCGGCAGCGGCACCGAACTGATCGAATCGCCTTCGATCAGCCGCTCCAGATAGTTCTCAACAATCTCCACTCCGCGATTCGGCTCGTACTGCACCATGCGGTACAGGTTCTCCAGCCCCAGATGCTTGCCGTTGAGCACCAAATCCATGGGTCCGGCCAGTTCGATGTTGCGATCAGGGAAATGGCGCTGGAGGATTTTCGCCACCTGCTCACCGAACGCTTCGGGTTCTTTGGGCATCTGCGCCATGGCCTTCTCCTGGAGCGTGTGTTGCCGTAACTTCAATGATGACACACACTTACATCTTCGGCTTCCAAAAGTGAAAGATGCACCAAAAAAGGCGCGAGCACCTCAAAAATACCGTCACCGGCCGCCTACTATCGGCCAGCCTCCGCCAGGAGCCGCTGTTTTCCCTAATCTACCGAAAGCACTCTCCCAACTCTCGCGCCTGCTTTGGATTTTTGAACTCCTCATGCGTCATACCTGCACGATTGGCCCAGTAACGACGGGACCCGGGCGGCCCCTGACAGTGATCGCCGGCCCGTGCGTGCTGGAAAGTCCTGCGATCAACAGCGCCATTGCGCAGGTGTTGCGCACCATGTGCGAGGAACTCGGACTGCCTCTGATTTTCAAGGCCAGTTTCGACAAGGCCAACCGCACCAGTGTGCGGTCGGCACGCGGCCCGGGCATCCGCGATGGACTTCGGGAGCTCGAACGAATCAGAGATGAATTCGCAGTTCCGGTAACCACTGATGTGCACGAGCCGGCGCAGGCCGAGATGGCCGCCGAAGTCGCAGACCTTTTGCAGGTGCCGGCGTTCCTGTGCCGTCAGACCGATTTGCTCATCGCCTGCGCCCAGACAAGCAAGGCGGTGAACGTGAAGAAGGGCCAGTTCCTTTCGCCTGCGGAAATGCAGCACGTCATCACCAAACTCACGCAAGGCGGCTGTTCGCAGATCATGCTGACGGAACGGGGAACGTTCTTCGGTTATCACCGATTAGTGAACGATTTCGTGGGTGTTGGCGACATGATGGAGCTCGGCCGGCCGGTGTGCTTTGACATCACACATTCCACGCAACTTCCCGGCGCTGGACCAACCAGCACGGGCGGGCGCCCCGATCGTGCCGCGATGTTGGCGCGTGCGGCGGTGGCGGCCGGAGTCGATGCGGTGTTCATTGAATGTCATCCCGATCCGCAGCGATCGTCTTCTGATGCAAGCACGATGCAGCCGCTGGAGGCAATTCCCGGTCTGCTGCGCGAACTGTGCGCAATTCGTTCGGCTCTTGCGGCATTGGATCAGCCCGCCGCCGCCAGCCGATGATTCTTCATGCACCGGTGATTTTCATGGCGGGCATGAGAACACGGGACTACGATAGAGCAAGCCCATGAAATGCGATCTATGCAACAAGCCGGCCGTGGTGCATGAGGTCACCGTCCGCAGCGGGATCAAAAAGGAAGTTCACCTGTGTGAGCAGCACGCCAAGGAGGCGGGAATCGTCCTGCCGGGCCAGCAGCCCATCAATCAGCTGCTGACGCAGTTCGTCATTGCCCAGGCCAACAAGCCGACTCGTCCGGCGAACAAGTCCTGTTTGGGATGCGGGCTGAGTTTTGCCGCGTTTCGCCAGACCGGCCGCGTGGGTTGTGCCGAGTGCTACCAGTCGTTTGAATCGGAACTCTCCGGGTTGATTGAACGGGCGCAGAACGGGGGCAATCATCACACCGGCAAGACGCCGAAGCGTGCGGGAACGTCGATCGATCGCCAGTTGCTCATCCAGCGTCTGGTGCGTGAACTTGATCACGCGGTGGCTGCCGAGCAGTACGAACGCGCCGCGCAGCTGCGTGACCGGCTGACGAGCATGGATGCGCAGGCCCGCGTCGCGCCCAAGCCGCGGCGCGAAGATGAATCCAAGGCCTGACTTGACCCAAGGGTGCTCCGGACCATGAACGTTCCGCCTCGCAATCTTTCAAGCAAATCGCAGCAGGATGCGCCGCACAGCGAGGTGGTCCTGAGTTGCCGCGTGCGCATGGCCCGCAACATCGCGGGCTTTCCGTTCGTCAATCGTGCCAGCGCCGCGCAGTGCCAGGAACTTCTGGGCGTTGCCCGCCCGGTGCTGCTGAGCAGTTGCATCGCCGATGAAATGATCTGGGTGGACCTCAATCAGGCGACGCTGCGCGACCGGCGGCTGCTGTTCGAGCGGCACCTGATATCCAAGCACCTGGCCGAGAGCGACCATCGTCGCGCCGTGGCCATCTCAGGCGATGAATCGCTGAGCATCATGGTGAATGAGGAAGACCACCTGCGCATGCAGATTCTCGCGCCGGGTTCACAACTGGAACAGGTCTTCGAGCGGCTGAACGCAGTGGACGACGCGATCGAAAATCGCCTGGACTACGCCTTCCTGCCTCGCTGGGGATACGTCACCGCCTGCCCGACGAACATCGGCACCGGGATCAGATTCTCGGTCATGATGCATCTGCCCGCGCTGAAGATGACCAATGAAATCGAGCGCGTCCGCCGCGCCGCCAAGGACCTTCACCTGGCCGTCCGCGGTTACTACGGCGAAGGCTCCGAATCGGCGGGCGACTTTTATCAGATCAGCAATCAGGTCACGCTTGGCCGGACCGAGGAAGAAATCCTCGAATCGTTTCAGGATGTGATTCTGCCCAGCATCATCGAATACGAACTTCAGGCTCGCAAGTCGCTGGTGGAGCGCAACGCGACGGTGCTGGATGATCGCGTCCACCGTGCCGTGGGCGCTCTGCGCAGCTCACGCCTGCTGGGCGTGGAAGAAGCGATGAAACTGCTCAGCCGCGTGCGCCTGGGCGTTCACACCGGCCGCATTACCGGAATCAAGATCGAAGCGGTCAACGAACTGTTCCTGCAGGTGCAGCCCACGCACCTGAAAGTGCATGCGGGCACCGACCTGGCCCCCGAGGAACTTCGCGAAGCACGGGCCAATCTCGTCCGCAAGCAGTTGGGGTGAACGGCGAACCCGCTCAGACTTTTTCCACCAGTTCATCCACCGCCCGGGCAAATGTGAAATCCTTGTCGGTCAACCCGCCGGCGTCGTGCGTCGTCAGCGTCAGCGTGACTTTGTTGTAGCGGATGAGGATGTCAGGATGGTGCTGCAGGTCTTCAGCCAGTTCCGCAAC
>CAMPIL010000111.1 GCA_946886375.1 uncultured Phycisphaerales bacterium | reverse complement strand
GCCAGCGACCCGCCTGTGACGGTGAACAGGAACTCAAAGAGATCGCCGCCGGCGTTGAGGAAGCCGAAGTTCGTTCCGCCAGCAAGGTTTCCGGTGAGCAGCGGCGAACCGTTGCCGGGAATTGTGCCGCCGATGGTGATCGAACCGGCCGTCGCGACGCCAGACCCGTTGACCGTGGCGTTGAGGTTGAACGAGCCGTTGGTGATGCTGATATTGGGATTGAGCCCATCATCATTGAACGTGAGCGCAAAGCCCGACGCGCTGAAAAGGTCGGTGCCGGCGTTGTACGTCACGTCGATGAACGCGGATGCGATGTCTGGGTATGGCTGCAGAGTCAGTCCGATCAGGCTTGCCTGGGCGGACAGCGACATCACAAACGGGGCGATGAAAGCGAAAGCGATTGTCTTGCGCATGAATCCTTCTCCGTCTCTCTTCTACGAACAACGCAATTCAGACATCAGCCATACCACCCGCTGGCAGTGACTAGTCTGCATCCAGTATCCACCAAACGGGGTGACTGTCAATAGTTCCATGCGCGCAATATGCAATCCTTAGCGCAGGATTGCCCATTTTCGCAGCATAGCCCTGACACTCCACGCCATGCAGACCGCCACGAACCTGTCCGCACACAGCAGAAACCGGGCCGGCGCGGTTGATTCACATGCCGGACTGCACGGGGGCGCGGCCGACCGAGTAATACGTGAAGCCCATCTCCTGCATCTGCTTGCGGCGGTAGATGTTGCGGCCGTCAAAAATCGTTTTTTGCTTCAGCCGCGAGGCAATCTGCTGGAAATCGGGATGGCGGAACTCGCTCCATTCCGTGCACACCACCAGCGCATCGCAACCGTCAAGCGCTTCGTACATCTTGGACAAGGTCTTGACCTGTGGCATGGTGCCGTTGAGCCGCACCGCGGCGACGGGGTCGTAGGCGCGCACCATCGCGCCGGCGTCCAGCGCGCACTGCATGAGGGTGATGGACGGCGCTTCGCGGATGTCATCGGTCTCGGGCTTGAAGGCAATGCCCCAGAACGCCAGCGCTTTGCCGCGAAGATCGCCATCGAAGTGACGATCAATCTTGCACCAGAATCGCTGGCGTTGAGTCTGATTCACTTCGTGCACAGCGGCATTGAGCGAGCATTCCATGCCGGCGGCCTTGCCCATGCGCACTACGGCAAGTGTGTCCTTGGGAAAACACGATCCGCCGTAGCCCAACCCCGGATAGAGGAACTGCTTGCCGATGCGATGATCCGAGCACATGCCTTCGCGGACGGAATGAATGTCCGCGCCGTAGAGTTCGCAGAGATTCGCCATCTCGTTGATGAAACTGATCTTGCACGCGAGCATGGCGTTGGATGCGTACTTCACCATCTCCGATGAGCGCACATCCATGATGTAAATGGGATTGCCCTGGCGCACGAACGGCTCGTACAGGTCGCGCAGCAGGTTGCCCGCGGCGTCCTCATCCACGCCGCAGATCACGCGGTCGGGCTTGGTGAAATCGCTGATCGCCGCGCCTTCCTTGAGAAATTCGGGATTGTTGGCGATGTAGAATTTGTGCCGCGTGCGCGACTTGATCACATCTCGCACCTGGTGCGAGGTGCCTACTGGAACGGTGGACTTGACGACGACAAGTTTGGGCGGCGCGGTTGGGCCGAGTTCCTCGATCGCCTCGGCAATTTCCTCCGCCACCTTCATCACGTGCCGCACATCCGCGGAGCCGTCTTCATCCGAAGGCGTGCCCACGCAGATGAAAATGACCTCGGCGGAGCGGTACGCAACGTGCTTGTCGGTGGTGAAGACCAGGCGCCCCGCCGCGCCGTTGCGATCGATGAGATCGCGCAGGCCCGGTTCGTAGATCGGCACCTCGCCGCGCTTGAGCATGTCGATCTTCTTTTGATCGATATCGAGGCAGATGACGTCATTGCCCGTGTTGGAAAGGCACGCGCCTGTCACAAGCCCCACATACCCGGTGCCAACCATCGTGAGTTTCATCGCGAGAGCAATCCTTGGAGTTCAATCAAGAGGCGGCGAATTCGAGCACGCGCTGCGAGCCATTGCGGCGCGGACGGCGCTGCGTGGCGCTCAGCGCGCCTTCCATCGCCAGCAGCGTGGATTTCACGTGCAGTTCGCGGCTGGCGGAATCGCAACTGCCGCCAAACCCGTGCAGGCTTCCGCCGGTGGCAATGACACGGTGACACGGAACGACGACCGGCAGCGGATTTCGCCGCATGGATTGCCCCGCCGCACGTGCCGCGGACGCATTGCCGCCTGCCATCGCCGCGAGTTGGGCGTAACTGCGCGTCTGGCCGCGCGGAATCCGCCGGCATGCATCCCAGCAGCCCCGGAAAAACTCGCTGCCCTCGGGCGTCGGCACGTCGTCGAAATCGACTTGCTTCCCCTTAAAATACAGGCCCAGCCGGCGAGCCAGATCAGGCAGCAATCGCGCGCTTGGACGGGCCGAGCGCAGGCGGCGCGAAAGCGCAGCGGTCATCCAACTCGTTGCGATCTGCCCATCATTCACCATGAGCGCGAACGGGCCCGTCGGAGTTTCGAGGATGCGGAACTGCATGGACCAGCATCATACCTCGGACCGTGCCCGACGCGATGCGGCCAACTTCTGAATCAGCATGCGATTTTCACCAGCCCAGGTCCGCCACCAGCGGCAGGTGATCCGACGCGGCGGTGTCGGCCTCCTGTACGCCGTGAGTCTCACGCCATCGCGACGAAAGGTCGCGCGAATCGAAAACGAGTGAACCCGTTAATCGCAGGCGCGAGTCGGCGTACAGCATGAAATCCAGCCTGCCCGGCGAGAACGGCTGGCTGGCGTCTTCCCAGGTGACGTTCGATCGGCCATCCAACTGGAAGGCCGGGGCAATGGAGAGCGCGGAATGATCGAGGTCTGCTCCCGCGGCCATGATCTCCACCGGCTCGCGCGAGCCGACGAGGTTGAAGTCGCCCGCGACGAAGACGCCGTCAATTCCGCCTTCGCCTTGCGCGGCCGTGATCGCATCGTGAATGGCCTGGGCTTCCGCAAGCCTCTGCACATCTTCAGGACCGTTGGCGCGCCCGCAGCAGCGAAGGTGCACCGCAATCATCAAGAGCGAGCGGCCGTGAGCGTTCACGATCGCGCCGGTTGCGCGCACCGTCTTTCCCGGCTGATTCGGCAGCGGCAAGTTGCGCAGCGGAGCAAACTCGCGCAGGGGAAGCGGCGAGGCCACCGCGCAGCGCAAGTCTCCGCCGCCCGATCCGTAGATCACGTTCCACGCACCGCCCTGCGGTAACGGGATCGCCCGCTGCAGGAATTGCCGGACCTCATCAGCGGAATGACGCTCGGGAAGTTCCTGCAGCAGAATGAGGTCAGGCCGCAACGCCGCGACCGTTCGAGCGAATGATGCCGGCTGAGTCAGCATCGCGCCGCGCTGCACGTTCCAACTCATCACACGCAACTGCGTGCCAGGGGCGCGGGCGAGCGGATCATCGGCCGGCTCTGCCACAGCGGATTGAGAATGCGCAACCGCTTGCAACTCATGCGATACGACATCCGTTTCATCCGCAAGCGATCCATCCGGCGCGAGAAAGACGAGTTTCGCGCTGAACCGTTCGCCAAGAAACGCGGGCGGCGTGGCTTGCAGTTTCGCACCGCGATTAAAACGAAACTCGAATCGGCGTGCCGCATGCGTGGGCGAGTGAACCACGCCCAAGTCATAAGGATTCAATTCAGCGGTGCGCTGTCCGGGCTGGGTCGCCGGCGGCACATACGTCGTCGAACGCAAACCGATTCCCATGCCCGGCGTGCCGGGCGATCTTGTTGAAGGCGGCGTCAGATCAACGATCACATCAACGCCGGGCATGCCGTACTCATCGCGCCCCGTGTCCGGTTCGCCATCCACATCAAGCAGAATCATTCCGCGGCCATCAAGCCCCTGCACGTTGACGTTCCGGCCGAAGTCGATGAGCACGTGCACGAAGCGGTCATCGTGCGCGATTCGCAACTCACCGAAGTCAACCGCGGCATTGGGCGCATCGGAGGGATCAACCAATGCGGGCGCAATAGCCCGCCAGTCGTCGAATCCGCCATCCATCACGATGGCGGGTTGCCCGGCCGGTTGGGCTGCCAGAAGAAGGTTCGCACACAGAAGGAGGGTTGAAATCATCATAAGAAATCCCATGCAGCGCCGTTCACAATTGATGTCGAATGATACAGTGACGCAGCGAACTCCGATCATCCACGCGCGAGCAGCCACCGGTGGCACCCGACCATGACAACGCAGTGAACGCCCGCTGTCCGCGCTGCCGCTACGACCAGCGCGGGCCGATGTCAACGTGGACCGATTCCTGCCCGCTGCAAGGCACGTGCAGCGAGTGCGGGCTGGAGTTCAACTGGGGCGAGGTGATTCGGCCGGCAAGGTTTGAACCGCCGTGGTGCGTGGAGTTCGTGCCGCAGGTCTGGGGCCTGCCGTGGGCGTGCGCGAAGACGTTCGCGCGATCGCTCTGGCCGTGGGAGTTCTGGACGCGGCTAAAGATGTCGCAGCCAATCCGGCCGCTTCGGCTTGCGATGTACGCATGCGCCGTGCTGCTGCTTTTCGTACTGGTGTACGCAGGTGTGCAATCCACGCTGGCGCTGCGCCAGTATCAGAGGATTCAGCAGCAGTTCGCCAATTGGACACCCCTCATGATGCAGGCTGTCCGCAGCAGCCAGCGCGATCTTCTGTTCATGGAGGGAGCGTTGCAGACGCACTCGATGACCTGGGAGCAGCGCGAGGAATGGGTCGCGTCAAATGCGGACCCGTTGCTCGGCGACCCATCGCAGTGGATGGCAAACATGCGTCAGTGTTGGGAAATGCCTGTTGTGCAATTGCAATACCATATTCAAGCACACCAGAACGCTATTGTCACAATGCAAGCGCGGGCCGCGACGCCGCCGGTCATGAATCATTCACGCGCCGCTGCGCTGATGGAAGCGATATTTCAGCCGATGGCTCCCTTTTCAGCCGGCACGATCGTGTATGCCGATGGGTCGGTGATTTCATACCCTTCACCACTTCAGAATTTCGCGTACGTCATGGGGTGGATACCCGGCGCGCCCAACGAATTGAATGCGAGGCGCGCCCTGTCCGGTTTCACTTCCATTGCTCTGCTCACGCTCGGCCTGCCGCTCAGTTTCATTCTGCTGCCCGCCTCGCGCCGGCGGGCCAAGGTGCGCTGGCCGCACGTCTGGCGCATCGTCACCTACAGCCTGTTCGCGCCCGCGCTCACCGCGGGCCTGATGATCGGCACGGGCGCGCTGCTGGCCACCAACTGGAACGTGACGTTTGTCCTGGAGATGCTGCGCGGCATTCCATTGGTGATGTGGATCATCCTGCCGATGTGGTGGGCTGTGGCGATCAAGCGATACCTGCACATGCCGCACGCCGCAGGCATTGCGGCGGTGATGGCGTTCGTGCTCGCGCTGGCGATGACCTTATTGATGGAGCACGTCTTGCCTGAATGGATCATGAGCATGGTGCTGAATGCGAGGTGAACAGCCAAGTCGCGCACACGCCGTGCCCGACAGTTTCAGCACGTTCTTGCCGCACTTTGTCCGTCGCGTACCATGTGCGCATGACCACGACCACCTCCGCCAAGGCGGCCCCGGCGGCTGCTCCCAGACTCGATGACCTTTCCAACTCACTGCTCGATCTGCTCCAGAAGCAGGACCCCGATGTCGCGCGCATTCTTGCCAGCGAAGCGAATCGCCAAGCCACAACACTCGAACTCATCGCATCGGAGAACCACGTCTCCACCGCAGTCATGCACGCGATGGGAACGTGGATGACCAATAAGTACGCCGAGGGCTATCCCGGTAAGCGATACTACGGCGGGTGCGAGTTTCACGATCAGGTCGAAAACCTGGCCCGCGACCGTGCCAAGCAACTGTTCAACTGCAAGTTCGCCAACGTGCAGCCGCACTCAGGCGCCAACGCCAACATCGCTGCGTTCATGGCGATGTGCGAGCCGGGCGACACCATCATGTCGCTGCCAATCAAAAGTGGCGGCCACCTTTCGCACGGCCTGAAGCCCAACTTCTCAGGCACGTTCTACAACATCGTCGATTACGATCTCGATCCCAAAACCGAGACACTGGATTACGACGCGATCGCGAAAATCGCGCGCCAGCATAAGCCGCGCATGATTATTTGTGGATACAGCGCGTATCCGCGCACGATCGACTTCGCCGCGTTCCGTAAAATTGCAGATGAAGTGGGGGCTGTGCTGATGGCCGACATCGCGCACATCGCGGGGCTGGTTGCGACGGGCGTGCATCCTTCGCCTTTTCCGCACGCGCATGTCGTGACGACGACCACGCACAAGACCCTGCGCGGCCCGCGCGGCGGATTGATTCTTTCCAACGATGAAGAAGTCGCCAAGAAGATCGATCGCAAGGTTTTTCCCGGCAGCCAGGGCGGGCCGCTCATGCACATCATCGCCGCTAAGGCCATCGCATTCGGCGAGAACCTGAAGCCCGACTTCCGGGGGTACTGCCAGCAGATCGTGAAAAATGCGCAGGCGCTCGCGGATGCGCTCGTGAAACACGGCTATCGCCTATGTTCAGGCGGCACCGACAATCACCTCATGCTCGTCGATCTTCGCCAACGGAATGCGGACTTGACGGGCGCTGATGCGGAGAAGTGGCTTGAAGTGGGGGGCATCATCACTAACAAGAACGGCATCCCCAACGACCCGCGCCCGCCGATGGTGACCAGCGGTCTGCGCCTGGGCACACCCGCACTGACCACGCGCGGCATGAAGGAAAACGAGATGCGCCACGTCGCTGATTTGCTCGATCGCGTTATGGATGGCAAGGGCGACCCCCAAATCTGCGCCGAAGTGCGGCAGGACGTTCAGAAACTGTGCGAGAAGTTCCCGTTGTGGCATTGAGGTGAAGTGCATCACGAGGCGATGGCGCAAGCGTTGTCGGAGAGTTTCAGATGAATCGTTCACGAATGGTGATTGCAGCGCATCACATCCTCACGCTCTACGGCCACTGGGGTGTCAATGATCCGCGCGGCTCGGGTTCAGATGAGATCATCGATCCGAAATTCGAGGCGCTGGGTCCGATTCATCACGGGCGCAAACCCAATCATCTTCAACCTTCGCGCGATGAATTGCGAGCGTTTCATCAGCAGCATCGCGATCTGTTAAATTTCCCGATTTTCTGGATTGATGACCAGATGCGCCAGGAAATCGCGTGCGCCATCGCATCGGTCATCGACGAGCAGCGGTACACCTGCTACGCATGCGCGATCTGCAGCAATCACTTTCACCTTGTGATCCGCACGCACAAGCACAAGGCGCTGGAGCAGTGGAACAATCTCGCTGAGGGCGTCCGTCAACGCGTGCGCCATCGCATCAATGATCGACCCAGCGCGAATCATCCCGTGAGCTCCGCGCGCCCCTATTCGGTGCTGCTGTTCACGCCTGATGACGTGCGGGGCCGCGTTGATTATGTGAAGAAGAATCCGCAGAAGGAGGGTTTGCCTCTTCAACACTGGGACTTTGTGAAGCAGTACGACAACTGGCCGCTGCACAAGCAGAACGCGAGCGAGTAAACTGCCTGTGCGAGAAGTTCCCGTTGTGGAATTGATAGGCCAGGTGATAGGATGGTTGAATGGGATGAGCAAGTCACAGCACACCATTGCGTCAGAAATCCGTGTTGAGCTGCGAAGCATACTTCGCCAACTAAAGTACCTCCGCACACCGATTCAGCGATTTCAGCGCGACCCTGCTAAAGGTGATGACGTACCTAGATTCCACGCGATGTTCGACCTTCAACAGAGAGAATCGATATTCGGATTGCGATTAGGTGAATGCAACAAGGTGATGCTTCCAGACGAGCAAATCATTGATTCGATTCTGGAATTGGCGAAGAGCACATGGCACCTCAAAGACCGACTTCGGCAGTGGACAAACTTGACTTCATCGAGTCACGGAGTCAATCGGGCAGCAGTTGAAGAGTGGGCAAAGAAAAGTCCAGAACTCCTCATTTGTTGTGATTTGACGAATGAGAAGAAGCATGGCGACAATGAAAACCGCTCGGGTTGCAAACCTACGCTCGCCGAAGTTGAATTTGATACTAGCCAATCTGGTCAGATTGAATACTATTGTGACCGAGCGATAGGGGCAAAAGAATTGGTGGTAAGTAATCCCGTGCCAATCACGTACCGCATCCCGGTGTGGCCAGATGGCGGACGGGAAGTACCGATTGGCGAAGCGATTGAAATTATCGAACGAGCGATGAAACACTGGGTGCCGCTCGTACGGAAGCTGGGGCTATTGGATATGGTCGATCCCGAAACGCTTGCGTTGCGACAGGCGCTCAATGACCTGATGACGCGAGCATGAATCCGTCGCCGGAAACTCCCCCGTAACGCCTCGAACCTTCCGGGGGCGCGGGGAATCTTCATTCGGCGCGCCGAACCGCGAGAGATCGGGGCGCACCACGGCTTAGCGCGCAACACCTCTCTCCGACGGCGTGCACTTCGCCGCGACGCCGCGCACCTTCCGGCGACGCGGCGCACCTTCCGGAGGCGCGGCGCACCTTGCCGCGACACGTGACGCCGGGCCGCGCGAGTGTGGGGTGTTCACACTCGGGCGCCACCCGGATGCACACAAGTGTGAGCCATCGAACCTGCGGGGTCAGTCATCTGCACATGGGGTTCTGCGATGGGCGATCGAGTGCTGACGCTTCAATCTCGAGGCAGAGCGGCCCACATTCCAAGTGCTGTCGCTCACACTCGAGGTTTGTTGCGGATTCGTGGGTTGCAGTAAAGCCGCTCCACGGGACGGCCGATGAGAGGGAATGACGGGAGAGATTATCAACCTTGCCGTCATAGATGAACCAGAAGCACAGGTGAACCACGAGAGGCAACGCCATGGCACGACGACGACACATTGATCGCGCTCAGAAGCAACGCAGAGAGCGCAAGTATCGCTTGCAATCAAAGACGACTCGCTTCATTCCCGATGGCGACCGCGATTTCGCGCAGATGGCGAAGCAGTTTGCGGGGTACGTCGAGAAACATGCGGAGCGGTTGCGATTGTCTGCAGAGCAGGTGACGAATCTCAGCAGTGCGGTGACTGCGTTTCGTGATGCGCTGGCGCGCACGATGAATTCAACGACCTGCGGCCCGTTTGCAACGCAGCGCAAGAACACGGCACGCGAGAAAGCGAAGGAGTGCGTGCGATCGGTGGCAGCAGTGCTGCGCGGATTGGGAAAGGATGTGCTCACGCCTTCGGATCGGTTGGCGTTGAATATCAATGAGCGGCCTGCGAAACTGAATCGGCGCGAATGTCCGGACCTCGCGCCGGTGCTGGTGTTCAAGGGTTCGACGACGCCAGACTCTTATGGCGGGAAGCACATCCTGGAATACCGGAATGATTTTGGGATGGGACAGGAGACAGGCGCGAAGCCGCGCGGTGCGGCGCGGCTGGAGGTGTTTGTCGAACTGGTGCCGCCGGAACTGGCGAGCGCGGGAAGGATTCCGCAGAGGCCCGGCGATCTGCGTGGCGGTTCGTTGTGGTATCTGCGTTCGTACACGACCAGTCGCTTTGAAGTGCGGTTTCCTGTGATGGCGGATGGCTCGCCTGCGCTGGTGGTGTACTGGGGACGGTGGGCGGACGCCAAGGGCGGCGTGGGACCGTTTTCAAAGGTGTGCGTGGCGCGGACGGAAGGCGGAACGGCGTTGCCGATCGGGTTGCCGGGCAAACAGTCGACACAGATTCGCGTGGAGCAGGTGGTGCATCAACTGGAAGCGAGAGTCATCGCATTCGCATCACACGCGCTGCCCGCAGCGGAACGGGAATTTGAAGCGGCCGATGGAACGCGGTTGCTGGAAGCGGCGTGAGCGAGGCTTCTTGATCGAAACAGCAGGTCAGCGA
>CAMPIL010000110.1 GCA_946886375.1 uncultured Phycisphaerales bacterium | reverse complement strand
GGACCAGGAAGTTCAACTGTGCGTGCAGCGAACACGGGCGTCCTCCGAACCGTTGGCCATCGCCGTAACGCCGATCATGCTTGATCCGGCACCGCTTCTGCTCAGCGCGGCGACCGAGAGCGTGCGCGTGGTGGATCGTCCGCCACATCGCATTGGATACATTCATCTGTGGTCATTCGCGGGCGAAGCGTATTTCGAACTGCTCAAGGACGAACTCACGCATGGCCGATTGCGCGATGCAGATGCGGTGGTGGTGGATCTTCGGGATGGTTGGGGCGGGGCCAACCCGGAGTATCTCAACCTGTTCAATCGCCAGATTCCATCGATCACCTACCGCACTCGCGATGGCGAAGTCCGCGTGATGGACTCGCAATGGCGCAAGCCGGTGGCGCTGTTGGTCAATGAAGGCACGCGCAGCGGCAAGGAGATTTTCGCGTACGCGTTTCAGAAGCACGGAATCGGTCCGGTCGTCGGAGTATGCACGGCTGGGGCGGTCGTGGCAGGACGACCGTTTCTGATTCGCCCCGGACTGTTGCTCTACCTGGCAGTCATGGATGCCCAAGTGGACGGCGAGCGACTGGAAGGGCGGGGTGTGCAACCTGACGTGACTGTGCCGTTTGACATCCGGTACGCGAACGGAGCCGACCCGCAACTGGACGCGGCGATCGAGCGACTGCTGAGCGATTGATGGCCGCCGCGCGGGTAGCCGATCACATCGCGGTGGCGATCCAGACATTGGAGATTTTCTGGAGCGGGTTCAATCGTGTGCGGCGCTCGCGTCGTTGCCGCGCCGGCCGTCCGGACTCATGTCCTCAAGTTTCATATTGTGTTTTTGTAATAACACGATCAGTGAGTAAAGGCCGCCTTTCGGGTGGGTTGCCCTGAATGGGTGGAACCATCACACGGCCTCGGCGCTGATGGCGGCTTCCTGCTGAGGGTTGCTTGCTGCTGCTGGTTGCTTGCTTTTGATATTGTGCTTTTGTGAAAACATGTTCATGAGCCGACCCTTCAATACGCCGGATGTCTTTCGCGCACTGGCCGATCCCACCCGCCGTCAGATGCTTCTGCTGCTTCGCAAGCGCGATCGTTCGCCGGCTGAACTCAGACAGTCGTTCCATCTCAGCCAACCCTCGATTCGCAGCATCTGCGCACGCTGCGACTGGCCGGGCTTGTCGAGCAGCGTCGCCAAGGCAAGGGGCGTGTCTACCGCCTCGTGCCCTTCCCCCTTCGGGCGGTGTCGATCTGGTTGACTCAAACGCTCGGCAGGGTGTGATCGCCGCTGCGATCGCCCGCGCTCAACACTTTGCGAATCGCTGCACGCCGGTGGTCCGGTCGCATATCATGCCGCCTCATGACGGCTCCTCACAACCTTCGACTTTCCACACTCGTCATTCACGGCGGGCAATCGCCTGATCCCAACACCGGCGCGGTCATGCCGCCGATTTCGCTTTCAACCACCTACGCGCAGGAATCACCCGGCCGTCACAAGGGGTTCGAATACACACGAAGCCACAATCCAACGCGATATGCGCTAGAGCGATGCATTGCAACGCTGGAAGGCTCCAGACTCAGCCGCGAACAAGATCCCACCTGCGGCGGCTATGCGTTTTCCTCGGGCCTCGCGGCAATGGGAACTGCGCTTGAACTGCTCGACACCGGCGATCACGTCATCGCCATGGATGATCTCTACGGCGGCAGTTACCGCCTGATGACGCGCGTGCGCGAGCGATCAATGGGTTTGAAGGTCACTTATGTTGACATGACAGACCCGGCACGGATTGAGAAGGCCATCTCGCCGCGCACAAAGATGATCTGGGTGGAAACTCCCACCAACCCCACCCTCAAACTCGTGGACCTCGCGGCGGTCGCAAAAATCGCGAAGGCCAGCGGGAGGAACATCATCACCGCCTGCGACAACACCTTCGCGACGCCCATGCTTCAGCGGCCGCTGGAGCACGGGTTCGACATCGTTCATCATTCAGCGACGAAATACCTTGGCGGGCACAGCGATGCGCTCGGTGGCATCCTTGTCACCAATCGGGATGATCTTGCGGAAAAACTCCGTTTCATGCAGAACGCGATCGGATCAGTGCTTTCGCCGTTTGATTCCTATCTTGTCTTGCGCGGCATCAAGACGCTGGCGCTGCGCATGGCGCGCCACAGTGAAAGCGGCCTGCGCATCGCGCAATGGCTGACGCAACACTCCAAGGTCGAACGCGTCGTCTATCCGGGGTTGGCCAGCCACGCCCAGCACGAACTCGCCAAGCGGCAGTTGAACATGTGCGGCAAGCCGGCGTTCGGCGGCATGATCACAATCTTCCTCAAGGGCGGATTGGCCGAGTCGCGCCGGTTCCTTGAAAGTGTGCACCTGTTCGCGCTGGCTGAATCATTGGGCGGCGTGGAGTCGCTCATTGAGCATCCGGCCATCATGACCCACGCCTCCGTCCCGCCAGAAAACCGCGCCAAACTCGGCATCAGCGACAATCTCGTGCGAATCTCCGTCGGGATTGAAGATTGCGATGACCTGATCGCTGATCTCGATCACGCGCTCTCGAAGGTCTGATCGCGGCGCATTGCGCGGTTTCGGATGCGCCACGCAGCGGGTATCCTTCCGCCATGCGCACCTCAGCCAGACCCGCCCGTTCACGGCCTGCCAAGGCCACCGCCCCGCTGTCACTCGACTTCGCCAACTGCCTCTCCGATCGCGTCGGCGAGCACGGTTTGCGATCCAATGACCTTGTCCAGGCCACGGCCGTTGGCGGATGGCTCGCCACGCTGACTGAACAACTCAACAGCACGCGCGGCATGGGCTGGGAGCGATGGCGAAACCTGCCGTTTGATCCCATGCGCACCGAGCACGTCTCCGCCATCAACCGCCTGACGCGCAGACTTCGCAACAAGACCGCAAATCTCGTCGTCCTCGGCATCGGCGGCAGCGCGCTGGGCAACATTGCGCTGCAATCGGCGCTCAATCCAGTCACCTACAACCTCATGCCGCCAAAAGAGCGCGGCGGCCCGCGCTTGTTCGTGCTGGACAACGTCGACCCGCACTTCGTGGGTCAAACGCTTGATGAAGTTCGCCGCAGCGACCCGCAACTCAAGCGCACGATCATCAACGTGATCAGCAAGTCCGGCGAGACCGCGGAAACCGCGGCCCAGTTCATGATCGCACGCCACATGTTGAAGAAGGCACTGGGCAAGGAGTACGCCAAGCACATCGTCGCCGTTACCGATCCGGCCAAGGGAACCATGCGGCAGATTTGCGACAAGGAAGGGTATGAAACGCTGCCGGTGCCTGACGGCGTGGGCGGCCGGTTCAGCGTGCTTTCTCCGGTTGGCCTGTTCAGTGCAGCGATGTGCGGCATCGACATCGAGTCGCTGCTCGATGGCGCGGCGGAAATGGATCAGCGATGCTCCAATCGCAACGCAACGCAGAATCCCGCTGCCATCCTCGCTTTCATCCTCATCCAACTCACCAAGCGCGGCAAAAACATTCACGTGATGATGCCGTATTCCAATGCGCTCTACTCTCTCGCCGATTGGTATCGCCAGTTGTGGGCTGAATCGCTGGGCAAGCGCGTGGACCGCAACGGCAAGGAGATTTTCGCCGGCGCGACGCCCGTGAAAGCGCTCGGCACGACCGACCAGCACAGCCAGGTGCAACTGTATCGCGAAGGACCCAACGACAAGGTTTTCGGTTTCCTCCAGGTTGAATCGTTCCAGCGCGACATGACGATTCCCGCCGGGTTGAAAGTCGATTCGCTGCGCTACCTGGAAGGCAGGACGCTCAGCGAGTTGCTCGCCGCGGAAAAGAAGGCAACGGAATTCGCGCTCGTTGAATCGCAGCGGCCGAACTTCACGATTCGCTTTCCGACCATCAGCGCGCACGCCGTCGGCCAGTTCATTCAGCTGTGGGAAATCACCACAGCCTACGCCGGGCTGATGCTGAATATTGACGCCTACGACCAGCCCGCCGTCGAAACCGGCAAGGTCGCGACATTTGGCCTGATGGGCCGCCAGGGTTACGAGGAGTGGAAATCGAAGGTGGAACGCACGCTGAAACCGACTAAATGGGTGGTGTGAGCGGGGAGTGGTCAGCGGGGCTGGATTCGTCGGTTGCGATTTACGAAACGTAGTAGTCAGGCACTCTTGCGGGATACAATTGTCACCAACTGCCCACTTTCATTGCGAATCAACACCATGCCACTTTACGAATACAAATCTCTGGAAGACGGCGAGACGATTGAGTTGCTGCGGTCGATGGCTGACGCCGACAAGCCGGTTGAAGATCCCAAGGGCAAGGGCCGTAAGTTTTTACGGCTGCACTCAACGTTTGCAGTGGCGGGCTCACCCACCACCAAGCCGGCGCACCGGCACAGTGGCCCGGGCTGCGCGTGCGGCAATCCGCACGGGCCGTGCAATTCCTGACCGCCTTGCTCAGGAATTTCGCAATCGTCGCATGCGGGCCGCGCGGTAGGGCTTGACCACCCCCAGCGCGCCGAGGCCAACCAACAGCCACACGATCGTCACGACCGCTGCGCCATCACGCAGCGGCCAACCCTGTGCGTGCGCGGCGTGTGTCGCGCCCACGCCCAGCAAACCCGTGAGCGGGCCGACGGTGTAACCCAATCCAATCAACGCTTCATGTGTGCCGCCGGCATCGACTTCGGCCCGGCCAACCGCCATCGCGTAGTACAGCGCGGCGTAGTACACCACGCCCATCCCCACTCCGAAAATCGCCAGCCCGGCAATCATCAGCGGCAGCGAGATGCCCAGTACCGTCAGGCCGAAGCCCGCCGTAACCGCCACGCCGCCGAGCAGCAGCGTGCCCCATCGTCCGTGCCAGAATCCTACCCGCCACATCACCGCCATTGCGATGATGCGAACCCACATCCACGTTGATGCGACGGTCGTCTCCCATTCCTGGGCCAGGTGCACGCGTTCAAGCAGATACGGCATCAGCGGCGACATCGCCGAGTTCAACACGTAACTCAGTGGCAGCAGCATGCGCGCGGCACGCAACAGGTCTGGATACTCCGACTGCATCGATTCAGCCGACAGCGATTCATCGTGCGCACCCGGCCGTTTGCCGAAGCGAATCAGGGGCAGAAGTGCCACAGCGTGAAGCGCGCCCAGAACGACAATTGCCATGCGCGGCTCCAGGCGCACCGTCAGGCTCCCCCACTCCAGCGTCGAAGGCTGCTCGCGCATCACCGGCATCATCAGCACCAGCGCCACCGCCACCGCGCTGGTCCAGCACAGGTTCCACCACCCAATCGCCTGCCGCATCTGTTTCCCGTGCCGGCCCGCAGTCAGGTAACTTTCAATGATCGGCCACAGCCACGATGACAGTACGCTGATCGCGCACGCGACCATCCACAGCATCCAGTCCGCCTTGACAAAGTACAGCCCCACGCAGATCACGGCCTCGGACGAAAGAATCACTGCCAGAGCAGCCCGTGGTGAAAGCCACCTATCAATCAGCCGCAGCACGCGCCCGGTGGAAATCGCGCCAACGACATACGTGATCCCCATCACGAAATACAGCAGCAATGTTCCAGTCGCCTGGAAGTGGTAATCGTGCTTGGCGATGAACGCGATGCCGTTCCATACCATCCCGGTGCCGATCGACGCCAGAAATGTCACCAGATTCACCGCCCACAGCGGCGTGGACTGCGCGATATTTGCGGATTGGACGTGCGGCTGATTCATGAAAGTCGAGCATGGTACTGCCGTTGGCCTTTTTGCGAATCACCAGGTTTGTGTAACGCCCGCCGCCGCTCTCCGTACAACCTGTGACCGTCATCCCTTCAGGAGAATCCAATGAACTATGCACGATCTCGCCGCTTGACACTCATCGCCGCGATGGCGCTCACCGGCGTCAGCACGACGCATGCCGGCCCGTTCCAGATGAACCGCGTTGCCGCAGACGCCCAGTGGCTGGCCCACCTGGATGTTCAGGCCCTGGCGAATTCCCAACTCGTCAAGCACGTGCTCGAACACGGCAAGGAAATGAGCATTGACATCGAGGGACTTGACGAGATTCACGAACATCTCGGCATCGATCCGCTGAAGGATCTTCGCGACATCACCGCTTACGGCAACGGCGATCCTCACGCCGAGGACGGCACGTTCGTCGCGATCATCACCGCCACCCCAGCCGTCGATGACCTGATCGCAATGCTTAAATTGCAGGACGAGGCGTACAGTCAACTCGAAGTCGCGGGCTATTCGCTCCAATCGTTCAATGCCGATGGTCACGCGACGTTCTTCTACGTCGTGCCGGGCAGTGCTGAAAGCGACCGCGTCGTCGTGCTGTCGAAATCCTCCGAGCACCTCGTGCGGGGCCTGGGCGTCATGGAAGGCAAACTGCCCAACCTCAATCAGCAAGCCAAGTCTGCGCTCGCTGTCACGCCGCGGTCGGGCTCGTATTTCTTCGCCGCGTCCGACGGCCTGGGATGGATTCACGGCCACGACGACGACGAAAACGAAGACGATGACGACGATGACCGGCACGATCCAGCATCCACCGTCATGCGCGATGCCAAGTCCGCCATGGTCAACATCGGCGAAGCCGAGGGCAGCACCTTCCTCGATCTCGCCATCGCCACAGAGAAAGACGAAACCGCAGTCAACCTCGCCGACCTTTTCCGCGGCCTGCTCGCGATGGGCAAACTCGCCGCGAACAACGATCCGGAACTTGCTGCGTTCAAGGCCACCCTTCAAGGCGTCAAACTCACCTCCGCCAACTCCACCATCCGCATCCAGGTGGAGCAAAAGACCACCGACATCATCGAAATGCTGAAATCCATGCACGACAAGCACATGAAAGACCAAGAGGTGCATGATGATGAGGCAGACGATTCCGACTCGCAGGGCACGCGAGTTGAAATCAAAGTGCGCTCCACCACTCAGCCGGATTAAGATGCCGCTGATTCACGCCTCGCATGGCTGACGACACGAACATCCCCAGCGCAACTTCGATGCACGCGCCGCTGAGCCAGTTGCCCGATGAGGCGCTGGCCAGCCGCGCGCAGTCGGGATCGTCGCCGTGCTTCGTCGAACTCATCGGCCGCTTTGAATCTCGCATCTACAACTTCATCCTGCGGCGGGTCTGCGCACCGGCGGATGCAGAAGACCTCACGCAGGAAACTTTCCTTTTGGCATGGCGGAACCTCGCCCGATACCGCCCGACCAATCGCTTCTCGACGTGGCTGTTCACGATCGCATCGCGTCTTGCGATTGATTCGCTTCGAGCCGCAGCTCGGTCCAGGCGCAAACTTGAAGACCGTGCCTATCTCGTGCAGGCCATTGCGAATGATCCTGTTCACGACGACACTTCACATCATGCAGGCAGCGAACTGTGGGCGCTCGCCGCGCGCGTCCTGAGCAGTGAGCAGCACGCCGCGCTCTGGCTGCGGTACGCCGAGGACATGCCCATTCCGCACATCGCCATCGTGCTTGGCCGGACCCGAATTTCCGTGCGGGTCATGCTGCATCGCGCCCGCGAAACCCTCGCCGCGCACGCCACACCCGCGATTTCAGGCCCGCCCGCAGCGGTCAAGCCCGATCTGCTCACCGGAGGTGTATCATGTCCGTGTCAATGAACGACCTTGAGCGAGAACTGCGATCAACGGCTGCCTCAGCCCGGCTCGCGCCTCCCCCGCGCCTGCGAGCCCGCACACTCGCCGCCCTGCACAGCACCACGCGCACAGGCACCATCGCCAATCGCAAGTCCATCGGCTGGGCCATGGCACTGGCCGCATCGTTCATGATCGCCTCGGCATGGTTGGCGATGATGCAATCCGAACGCGCTGCGACGTCCAACTCGCCCAGCAACCGCGACATCGCAGCCGCATTGTCGCGCCTGGATATTTCCGTGCTCAATCGCCTGTCGGTGCCGCCGCTTGAGGTTTCATTGGCCGCCCCGCTCAAGAGCGAACTTGACCTGATGGCGCGCGATGCAGAACGCACCATCGACCGCTTCCGCGCGCAGTTTGCCAAGCTGTCCACGCTGGATTTGACGCAGGATCAATCGTCCGAGCCTCAAGCCGATCCAGCCGACACGCAGATGCGCTGAAGGTGAGCGCCGGAACCGGATTGAGAAAGGATCGCCGATGTCAACATCAACGCAAACGCTGGCCGCCCCGCTGATCGCAGGCGGCTCGCCCACCGTGTTCATCACCGACATGGATCGCGCCGTGCGTTTCTACAACCAGACGCTCGGCCTGAAAATCGCATACCGCGCCGGCGACCACTTCTGCATGATCGATGCAGGCCATGACTTCATGATCGGCCTTCACCCGCCTGGCAAGAATGCCCCACCGCCAGGGACCAGCGGAGCCACGCAGATCGGCCTGAACGTCGCGCAACCCATCGAACAGGTCGTCGCCGAACTCCGAAGCCGAGGCGTCAACTTCCATGGCCCGGTCATCGACGACAAAGCCGTCAAACTCGCGTTCTTCAACGACCCGGACGGGAACGTGCTGTACCTGTGTGAAGTGAAGCGGTAACCGCAGATCGCGCGGGGTCAAAACGACGACAAGGGGTTGAATCCTTCACCCCTTTTGACCCATCTGTCTCCATCTGCGTTGATCTGTGGATCAAAAGGTTCGTCCATTGTTTTCGCAAGTTCCGAGGCGACCACCCTGCTCCCTCACCACAATTGTCGTGATGAGGGAGAGGGTTGGTCAACCCGCATGAGGTATGTCAATTCAGGCAGCGGGTCCGCGACGCGTCTCATGACTCAGGACACAGAGTCAAATCCTCGATAACCGCCCATCAACTTTTTTGCGTGGAAATGTCTACCGCGTCAAGAAAGCGATTCAATCATGCCGCTTCCAATTCGCAGTAGTTTTCGCAGTTGGGTTTCCGCGCGAGCGATCGAGCCTGTGCTGCGCACCGTTCGCAAGACCTCGTTCGCTGCTGATGATAGTTCCAGCCAATCCATATGATCAGCGAGCTGGGACAATCGCCTGCACACCGAGACTGCTTTACTTAACCGCGGAAACTCGAATAATCCTTCGACTTCCCCAAGTAAATCTCGGAGCAGCCGCATCTGATCTTCAGGATCCGACCTCGACTGGACCCGGGGATTCTCCTGCGGCAGGTACTCGCGCAGCACTGCAACGTTGACAAAGTATTGCAACTCCAGCGGCGCGTCGAACTGGATCGCCACTTCATGCACGATCCCCTCGACCAGCCTGCACCATCGCACATAGCCATGAATCGGCTGCACGGTTCCATAGCATCGAGGCAGGTCAAGACTGCAGCGAGTCCCAGGATGCAGGAACGCGCCCAAAACCAGTGAGACCGCCTGTGTGGAGACGCTGCGCGTCCACACGGAAACCACCGAACAACTGTGGCCCGGGTGCTCGATGGAAAGCACCACGCCTCGCCGTCGATACGGAATCCGAGGCGCACTCTTTCGGTGCGAATCATGCGATTGGGCTCGATCAAGCTTGTCGATGAGCCGTTCCAGCTCGTCATCAGGAACGTGCATTGGAACCACTGGCTCAACGAATTGTTTCCTGCGAATCATGGCAGGCACCTCCCGAAATCTTAATATCGGCCTGCTAATCCCCTCTTCATTATGCCAAACGCGCGCTTGTTCGCAGATTCCCGGATAAAGCCCAAATCTGGGCAAACTGTGCGGCACAATTATCCAAGCGCAAATTCGAACACACCCGCCTGATTCCGCAGTCCGTTATCGAGTTATAGCCGCACGTTCAGCAGATGCCGCGGCAGGCTTCTGGGGGGATTTCGCGGCGCGACCAGTCGTCATCCGCCGGGCTTCGTTCCGTCGATCGCGCGCTCCAGTCGTTTGAGGGTCCTCAACATCTCCGGCAGTTTGCGGATGACGGAGTATTCCTCTAATATACACATCTCCGAGCCCACCAGACAGGCAGAAAACTCGTATGCCGTGTTCTGCTTGAAAATGGGGGGG